>CAJXKR010000230.1 GCA_913055815.1 uncultured Desulfohalobiaceae bacterium
AAAATTTTGAAATCCTCATGTATTAATATACACTGCGGTTTCAAAATTTTTGGCTCCTTGTATCTGGGCAAGTTTACGTCCAATCAGGGAGCATTAGCCGTTTGTAAAAAATACGTTTGTAGCACTAATAATTGCTTTGAAGGTTAGCTTTTCTAATCTGAGGATGAACTTTAATGAGGAAATAGCCCCTTTGTCCAATAAAATTAATATAATTTTTGCGCTTTATTTACAAACGGCTAATGCTCCCTCCAATCACGGTTTCGGTCAGGCACTAATTAGCAGTTTATAGTTATCGATAACAGATAACGGGTAACTGTAACGGTGAATTAATAAAAGGGAAGTAGTGGCTTGTTGCGGAAGATAATCTTTGGGACAGTAGTAGCTGTGGACACCATGATAAGCGCTTCCCTGACTGTACTGCTGTCTTTTTTTCCCGGAACGGAAAAAAAGATAAGGAAGGTGGAGGAATACTGGGCAAGGATAATGGTCTTTGCCGCGAGGCTCAGGGTGCATACCAATCTTCCGGAATTGGACAAAAACAGTAACTATATATTTGTCTGCAATCATCAGAGCCATTTGGATACCCCTGTCCTGCTCAGCCTGTTCAAGGATTTCCAACCGCGTTTTTTGGCAAAGGATTCCCTGTTCAGGATACCTTTTCTGGGAAAGGGGATGAGTAAAACCGGACACTTTTCAGTGGACAGGCATAATCCCCGCCAGGGTATGCGCGATATGCAAAGGGCTGCCGAATATCTGGACCAGGGGGAGTCGCTGCTGGTGTTTCCAGAGGGTACACGGAGCGAAGACGGTGAATTGCAGGATTTTTATACCGGGGTGTTTATTATTGCCCTCAAGTCTGCCAATACCAGGGTAGTACCACTGGTGATCGAGGGGACAAGGAAGATATTGCCCAAGGGGAGAATCGGAATTGAAAAAAACAGGGATGTTTATATAACCGGAGGCTCACCCGTAAACGTGCATCAGAAGTATGGATTGAAGGAAAGGGATCGTTTAAAAGAGGATATGCGCAAACTAATGGAGCAGATGTATTCGGAGATAGGAGAATGGAAGAAATAGAAAAGGAACTAACGGTTTATCCCATAGGCGGATTGGGAGAGATCGGGCTGAACTGTCTCCTGTTGGAGACTGCCTCATCCGCCGTGCTTATAGATTGCGGACTGATGTTTCCGGATGAACTCCATTACGGTGTGGATGTGGTTATTCCCAGGTTGGAGTTTATACATGCGAAAAAGGACAGGCTCAAGGGGATCGTGCTCACTCACGGGCACGAGGATCATATAGGCGCCCTCCCCTGGCTTTTGCCGGATATAAATGTGCCCATATTCAGTTCCAGTTTTACCCTGGCCCTGGTGCAAAACAAGTTCCGTGAATATGACCTGGGAGACAAGATACCTTTGCACCCGGTTTCCCCCAGGGAACAGGTGGACCTGGGAGATATGCGCTTTCATTTCTTCCCGGTATGCCATTCCATTATCCAGGGTTACGCCCTGGGTATAGAGACCCCGGTGGGACGGGTGTTCCACTCCGGGGATTTCAAGATCGACCAGAATCCCTTGGGAGGCAACTTTACCGACATGGAGGGAATAGAGGAGTTCTCCTCCCACGGGGTGAAATTGATGTTCTCGGATTCCACGAATGTGGAACGCGATGGCTATGCCCTGACCGAGAAAGAGGTCAAGGATTCCCTGCAGGAGGTGTTTGACTCTGCCGAGGGCAGGATACTGATAACCATTTTTTCCAGCCATATACAGAGGATACAGGAAATATACGACTTGACCCGGCAGTTCGGGAAGAAACTGGGGGTTAGCGGAAGAAGCCTGAACGTGAACATAGAGATTGCCCGCAATTTGGGGTATCTGGATATCTCGGACGAGCACTTCTGCAATTTGGATGAACTGGCCAAGTTGCCGGATGAAGAGGTTGTTCTTTTGGTTACAGGTTCCCAGGGTGAACCCATGTCAGCCATGGCAAGGCTTGCAGAGGGCAATCACAGGCAGCTTAGGATTCACGCAGGGGACACGGTGATAATTTCATCCCGCTTTATACCTGGGAACACCAAGACCATAAACCGCTTGATAAACAACCTTTACAGGTCCGGGGCGGAAGTGGTCTATGAAAAGGTCAAGGAGGTGCATGCTTCCGGTCACGCCCAGGCTGCAGAACTAAAGCGGATGCTGGAGATGGTCTCTCCCAAGTACTTTGTCCCGGTGCACGGGGAATACAGGCACCTGATCAAGCACACCAGGCTGGCCAGGGATTGCGGTGTTGCCCCGGAGCGCTCGATTCTTCTGGAAGACGGAAATCCCCTGACTTTTTATGAAAAGGATATCAGCTTCGGAGAACAATTCTCTGCCAAATCGGTGCTTGTGGACGGCAAGGGAGTGGACGACATAGACCTGGAGGTGCTCAAGGAACGCAAGATCCTTGCAGATGAAGGCATGGTGGCTATGGTCCTGGTAGTGGACGAGGTAAGCGGGGAGATAGTTATGGGGCCCAGCTTTCAGACCAAGGGGTTTATATTCGAACAGGAGAACGAACACGTATTGGAAGGGGCGGAAACCGTGACACTGGATGTGTTCGACCAGATCGCCACCGGTATGTGGGACAAGCTGAGGGCGAGGATAAAATCCGCATTGAGAAGATACTTCAGAAAGACCCTGGACCGCGATCCGGTGGTAGTGCCCATAGTAGTCAATATTAAGAATTGAAGTGATTACGTGGTTATGTGGTTAGGTGTTTTATGGTTTTATGGTGCCCTCGCTACTTCGTAGCCGAGATTCTCGCAACGAACCACTGGTTCGTAGTCGAGATTGCCGCCAAAGTTTTAGTGGTTTTTGAGGTGTTAAAATAATTGGGTTATGCGACTAAGCGATTTGGAAATAAATGCGATTAAAACCGCTATAGATAAGTATTTCGAGCAGGGGGCCAAGGTCTATTTGTTTGGGTCCCGAGTGGATGAAAATAAGCAGGGCGGGGATATTGATTTATATGTGGAAACCGAGTTGACGGGTGAGGAGTTGATAAGTGCCAAACTGCAAGCAATGAGCGAGATACAGCTCCAGATTGGAGACAGGAAAATCGATATTGTCACTGCTTCTCCCAACTTATCCACCGATGTCCCCTTGATTATTCAGGAAGCCAGAGATTCCGGAATTGCCTTATGATGGAAAAAATTAAAAACACCATAGAATCTGCAATCAATGAGAACGACAAGCATTTGGAGCGCATCAGACGTTCCAAGCGCTTGCTCGGTAATTTTTTCCCCCTTACAGTAGAGAGTTTTCAGGATCTTTCCGAAGAACAGATCGAGCACATTGACCAGTTTATTTATCGATTTACAAAGCTGCAGGATGCAATGGGAATGAGGCTCTTGCCGTCCATTTATGCCTGGTTTGAAAATGATTCTCGGGCAATTCCCTTTTTGGATATACTCAATAGATTGGAACAGCTGGAAATAATTGACAATGTCAGTACATGGCAGTTTTTTAGGAATCTGAGAAATAATTTGGCCCATGACTATCCTGAAAGTCTGGATCAAACCGTGGATACCCTGAATTTGTTATTCAGCGAGATTGAAACATTGGAAGCAATGTATATTAAAATATGCGAGATATGGAATAGCAGGAACCACTCTGGTTAGAACTTAAAATTTTTTCCTGCAATTTATAACTAAGCGACACTTAAACCTTGCCGGGTAGCTCGCTTTTGCTCTGGGTGCTTAGCTTACGACGTTTAAAACGTCGCAAGCTAAGCAAGTCGCACAGCGAGCCACCCGGCTGCGGCTTAAGTTGATACAAGCTATCAGGGTGCTGTAATAGAAATCTGTCAACGTAGTTTTAGTATTTGTAAAAGATGGGACTATTAAACTCTGGTATTATAAGCCTATAGTTGCAAGGCGATAAAAATTGTAAAAATCTAGTTGCAAAACCTTGTCAGGTGGCAATTTTTGATTTAAATATTTCGAGCTAAACAAAACCACACACTTTGAAGCGGCCCCGGGTGCTGTCCGGTAGCTTTGAGCTTTCAGCTCATCTGGACAGTTGCAGGGTCAGGTCAAAGTGGAGGAAAAATCCCAAAGGAGTTATTTATGCCCAAAGTTAGTATGAAGGAAATGCTGGAAACAGGAGTGCACTTCGGTCACCAGACCAGGCGCTGGAACCCCAAGATGAAGCCCTTTATCTTCGGTGCCAGGAAAGGGATTCACATCATTGACCTGCAACAGACCATGCCGTTTTTTGAAAAGGCTTATAATTTTGTAGCCGATGTTGTGGCCAACAAGGGCAACGTGCTTTTTGTCGGCACCAAACGCCAGGCACAGGACATTGTCCAGGAGGAAGCCGAAAGGGCGGGAATGTTCTATATCACCCACAGATGGATGGGTGGAACGTTGACCAACTTTCAGACCATCAAGAAAAGCATCGAGAGGTTCAAGAAGCTGGAGGCCATGTTCGAGGACGGGAGCATCCACAAGTTCCCCAAGAAGGAAGTAGTAGGCATGGAGAGGGAACTCACCAAGCTGCGCGCAGCCCTGGGAGGAATCAAGAGTATGGAGGATTATCCCCAGGTAGGGATTGTTATCGATCCCAAGAGGGAGGAAATAGCAGTCCGCGAATTCAGGCGCCTGGGTATTCCCATAATAGCAGTCACGGATACTAATTGCGATCCGGACTATATCGACTATATTATTCCCGGAAACGACGACGCCATTAGGGCTATAAAGCTGTTCACTTCCAGATTGGCAGATGCTTGTTTGGAAGGGCAGGCCAAGCAGGAAGAATCTCCTGAAGAGCCCCTGGAGGAACCATCCGGAGAACTGGCCGGGGAAGAAACAGATCAGTTCCCGGAACAGGAGGGAGTGAACACTGATGAGCCAACCAACGAGATTAATGAAGACTATGTGGAGGAGGAATAAATGGAAATCACTGCTAAAATGGTAAAAGACTTGCGCGAAAAGACCGGGGCCGGCATGATGGACTGTAAGAAGGCCCTGGCAGATACCAACGGCAACGAGGAAGAAGCTGTTAAATGGCTGCGGGAAAGAGGTATATCCAAGGCACAGAAAAAGTCTGACAAGGCCGCTCAAGAGGGTTTTATCGGCTCCTATGTCCATTCCAACGGTCAAATAGGGGTTTTGGTGGAGATCAATTGCGAAACCGATTTTGTGGCCAAGAACGAGCAATTCAGGGAATTGGCCAAGAATATATCCATGCAGATCGCAGCTGCCAATCCGGTCTATGTTAGTTCGGACGAGGTGCCACAGGAGAGGGTGAATCAAGAAAGGGAACTTTACTCCAAGCAGGCGGAACAGGAAGGGAAGCCAGATCATGTCGTGGAGAAGATAGTGGACGGTAAAATGCAGAAGTTTTACCAGGAGATTTGTCTGCTGGAACAGACCTATGTCAAGGA
>CAJXKR010000231.1 GCA_913055815.1 uncultured Desulfohalobiaceae bacterium
TTACAGCAGATGCAGGAAGACAAAAGAAGATATAGGTTCTTCGAGTACTGGACTTTGAAAGAATCCTATATAAAGGCCTTGGGAAAAGGGTTGAGCATCCCCCTGAATCGTTTTGGTTTTTCTATTAGTGAAGGACCTGCAAAACAGATTTTTTTTCATACACAAGTAGGAGATGACGACAAGCAATGGCAATTCTTCCTGTTCAATCCTTCTGAACAATACACTGCCGCCATCTCGGTATCCAGGGAAACGAGCCAAGAGTACAGATTGAATATTAGAAAAATTATCCCCCTGCATAGTATGTATACTTGTTCTAATCCTTACATCAGCTCAGGGAGTATGCAGGTCTAGATTGTTCATCCTGTTGTTTGGAGTGTTATCCGCAATTTGCTCTGGGATCAAGACTCCTTGTTGAATATGTCTTTGTAGAATTCCCGCATGTCCTTTTTGAGTATTTTGCCAGTGGGTGTTTTGGGCAAATAATTCGCGACGAATACTTGTTTGGGTGTTTTGAATCGAGCGAGATGCTTGCTGCAAAGATCCATTATCTCTTGTTCCTTGATCTCTTCTCCAGTTTTGGGCACTACTACGGCTATCACCGCCTCCATCCATTTGGGGTGAGGAACCCCTATAACAGCGACTTCTTCGACACGGCTGTCCTGATAGATAGCTTCTTCCACTTCCCTGCTGGCTACGTTTTCACCACCTGTTTTGACCATATCCTTTCTGCGATCCACAACGCTGATATATCCATCTTCGTCGTATATTCCGATATCTCCGGTGTGGAACCAATCATTGCGCATTACGTATTCAGTTTTCTCCGGGTCCTTGTAATACATTAACATGGCATGAGGTCCGCGGCCGCATATTTCTCCCGGAATATCGGGGTTTTCAATTGTGTTTTCCTCTTCGTCTTCCAGTTTGGTTTCCATGTTCAGCCCGCCTCTACCAGCGGATCCGAGTTTGCTGAGGGCGTCTTCGGACTTCAGTATGGTATGATAAGGCGCCAGTTCAGTTTGCCCGTAGAAATTGTACACTTTGGTGTTTGGCAATTGCTGCATGAGCTCCTTTAGTACTTCTACCGGCATAATGGAGGCACCGTAGTAAATCTTTTGCAGGCTGGAGAGGTCGTATTTGTTCAGACTGGGGTGTCTGAGGATGCCGATCCAGACTGTTGGGGGAGCAAAAAGCATGGTGGCACTGTATTTTTCTATGTTCTGCAATATTTCTTCAATATCCGGTCCGGCGAGTATGTTTGTCCCGCCCAGCCAAAAAATCGGGTTCAAGAATACATCCCTCTGGGCACAATGATAAATGGGCATGGCGTTGATGTTTACGTCGTCGGGCTTGTATTCACCGTCCACTATGCATCCCATATATTCAGACAGCAAAGATTGATGATTGATTATCACCCCTTTGGGTTTGGATTCAGTGCCGCTGGTGTAAGTCATCTGGCAGGGATCCTCTATATGCAGGGTGGTATCAGGTTCTTCGCCGGGATAATTGGTATACCAGTCCTCGAAATCCAGAAAATCCTCGTTGGGGATTGGTTGGCCTGAACCCTGGTTTGACCAGATCCAGGCCTTTATTGTAGACATGTCATCCTGTGTGTCCTGTACAAGATCGTAGAGGGAATCCTCCACAATAAATACCCTGCTTTCGGAATGGTTTATACAGTAGGCAATTTCCTCCCCGTTTAAAAGATAATTGATAGCCAGATAGACAGCCCCTGCCTTGCAACAGGCAATCCAGGTCATAACATGGTGGATGGTATTGTGTGCGAGTATCGCCACTCGTTCGTACCTTTTTACCCCCAGATCGATAAATGCATTCGCCAGCTTGTTGCACTCTTTTTCCAGTTGGGAGTAGGTCATGGAATTTTGCTGCGAGATCAGGGCTGGTTTATGCGGATAGTGATAGGCGCTCCGCCTGATCATGTCGGCTATGACCCACCTGTTGACCTTGTTGTAGCGGTTTCTAAGGAATTGGACATTTTCAGGAGTTAATTGATTAAAGCATTCTTTGTCCTGTTCTTGCAGGGGCTTATAAAATGACATGGGATATCCCTCCTTTTTTGTTTAATAGTGCCCTTTGGGAAACTAATCAGCACAACTTCTCAAGATGCTGCGTATCCTGCAACTTTATCTCCCACTTCGCTTGTTGTCAGGCCCATTTTGCCGGAAGACAAGGACTTGATGTCCTTTTGCAGGGCTTGGATGATCCCGTTTTCTATTCTGTCCGAAATCTCGTGTTCTCCCAGGTTGTATATCATCATTTGTGCGGCGCTGATTGCAGCCAAGGGATTGATCAGGTTCTTACCTGTGTATTTGGGTGCCGAACCCCCAATAGGTTCGAACATGGACACTCCTTCCGGATTTATGTTACCTCCGGCGGCAATCCCCATTCCTCCCTGGGTTATGGCCCCGAGGTCGGTAATAATATCTCCGAACATATTGCTGGTGACCAGTACATCGAACCATTCCGGACTCTTGATCATCCACATGCAAGTGGCGTCTACGTGGAAATAATCCCTTGAAATGTCAGTATATTCATTGTCGCCTATTTCCTGGAATGCCCTTTCCCAAAGGTCGAAAACATGAGTGAGTACGTTTGTCTTGCCCACCAGTCCCAATGTCTTGTCTTGATTCCTCTTGCGGGTGTATTCATAAGCGAATCGCAGGCAACGCTCCACTTGAAAGCGGTTATAGACCATGGATTGAACCGCAACTTCGTTGGGGGTGTCTTTCATGGAAATGCCGCCTGTACCTGTGTAAATTCCCCCGGTATTTTCCCTTACAACTACGTAGTCGATCTGTTCCGGGCCTTTGTCTTTTATAGGGGACTCTATTCCGGGATAGAGTTTTACAGGCCTTAAGTTGATGTATTGGTCCAGTTCAAAGCGCAGCCTGAGAAGCAGGCCTTTTTCCAGTATTCCGGGTTTTACTTCTGGGTGTCCAATAGCACCCAGGTATATGGCATCGTAACTGCGTAGCTCTTGCAGTACACTATCCGGGAGGATTTCTCCTGAATTCAGATACCTGTCACCACCCAAATCAAAATAGTGCAAATCAATGGATACATTTTCCGCCTTAGCTGCTGCGTTCAATACTTTTGTTCCTTCCCTCACAACTTCAGGACCGGTTCCGTCTCCCGGTAGGACAGCGATGGAATAAGTCTTTTCCGCCATGGTTTTGCTCCTTAAATTTAATTTTATTACAAGTATTTAGTGTTTTTGTCAAATTGTTTGAATTGTGCATCTTGTTTTAGTTTTAAAACAGGTGATGATCTGGCTATGTCTCCCCATATACGGGTTTAAGGCACATCCGCCTCTGTCCAGGATAATTCCAGTATGGATTCGATCTGTAGCAGGGAATTTATTATTGTCTCCCATTTTAAATCATTTTTGCTTATCAGCCTGAAAGTATAGGTAGCGGTACAATATTCCCTGTCCTCGTAATAGTTTATGGATTCAATGGTTACATCCTTGTATTGATTCAAGACATCCTTGATATGATTTAAAGGGTATACGATACATGAACATTTAACAGTAAGCAGGGTGTGTACATCGTTTTTGATTATATCGGGCTTGAGCAATCTTAGGTTGTACAAGACCGGAAGAGAGACCAAAAGGGTTAAAAATGCCGGGATAAAAAACCCTGCTCCTATAGCCAGCCCCAGGGCTGTAACCATCCAGAGGCTTGCTGCAGTGGTAAGTCCCCTTACAGAACCTTTTCCCTTGATTATGGCCCCTGCTCCCAAAAAACCCATGCCTGCGACCGCGTAGGACGCTATCCTGCTGGGATTAACCCTGATTGTGGATTCCTGGGAATAGTTTTGAAAGATTTCCGTTATCTCCAGGGAAATGATCATGAGCAGGCAACCCGCAAGACAGACCAGGATGTTGGTTCTCAAACCAGCAGCCTGTCCGTGCACTTCCCTTTCGTAGCCAATAAGCAACCCGGATATCACGGACATCACTAGCTTAATAAAAACCAAACCCGTGTCAGAGTGTAAAAACCAATCCGACAAATTGTACAAACTTTCCAGCATAACGTTTTTCTCGCTGTTCGTTTTTCCTGATTCAATAGATTATAAGATTAACTTTATCTAGCAAACACTGTGTCCTTGAGAAATAAAAAAAATCTTTTTGCGGTGCTTTTAGCGATTCTTGCCGGGTGGAAACTCACCTGGGAAAATTGTTGCGGCACAATGAACTGGCCAGAAGGAAACTGTTCCGGAGAGAGAAATGGAAACGAGAGATCCTTTTTTCTTGAGCCGGAGAGGTTCTGTCTTTGACATTCTTTCCAGATAGGTACATGTTCCGGTGACAAGTTGAAAGTGGAATATGCCGCCGTATCCAGGGCTACCGGATTTTCGCTCACTCCGAGCATCCCGAGATTGTAGGGCTCTCCCCCTGTAGGACCGCTTATATGCATTGCCTGTATTCCGTCCAGGATGTGAATGGATTCGGGCAAATGTTGCATCAGGGAAACGATGGTTTGTTCGAATATATTGGATTTTTCTCCGTACAGGGCATGGTGAAGGGCTTTTCTGATTCCGGGCACACAGCCGAAAATATTCTTCACTCCTGCACTCATGCCCACTTGATTGTGTACTTTCAGTTTAGCAATATTGACCACATAATCACTTTCCAAAACATGGGTGGAAAAGGGAATTTTTAATCCATTATTCAGCTTCACCCGTGTCCTTTTATTGAAGTTTACTATCCTGGCAGGTAACTCCCGGATTTGCATATCCATTTTTTGATAGATGGCCTTGGCTGTGCCAAATGCGGGTGAGTCACCTATGATTACTTGATTTTGGAACTGATTGAAGTAATGGGCTATAGATCTGATTACTCTAGGGTCGGTACAGGAGATTGAACAGTTTTTTTGAGAGATTAAGTTGGGTTTTATCAACACTTTGCTGTTTTTGGGAATTTGAGTTATAATACTGTCCAGGGACTTAAAGAGCGAGTCATTTGTTAAGGAGTCGTAACCCGGTATATAATCAAGATAAACATTGTTATTGCTTGTTCGATCATGATTCGTCATAAAATATACTTAACAAAAGATGATTTTAGAGTCCAGAAAAACTAGATTTTTTGTAAGATCGGAGGGAAAGCTTGCAGATATACCTGGTAGGAGGATCTGTCCGGGACGAATTGTTGGGAAGCACTGTTCAGGACAAGGACTATGTAGTGATTGGCTCCCGGGAAAGAGATTTTTTGGAATCCTTTCCGCAGGCAAAGAAAGTGGGTGCAGAGAAGCCCGTGTATATATACAAGGGCAGTGAGTACAC
>CAJXKR010000232.1 GCA_913055815.1 uncultured Desulfohalobiaceae bacterium
CCCACACCTTCGGCGTAGGCCATGATGTTGGTGTCCAACGCGGCTCGCATCCTATTCCCTGTCAAGGTCGTCCCGGGTCCAATCCCTGTCGCCGGTTACGGATTGATGATTGAGTCGCTCCAAAAGGGCCTTTTTGGCCTGCCTGCGCAGAGAGGCTTCTTTACCTGCGGGAGCTATTGATGCTACTGGCTTGCCGCGGGAAACGACGGTATAGGTTTCTCCTTGGGCAACTTCCCGCAAGAGTCGGGAAAAATGCCGATTCGCCTCTGACGCGTTAATGGTTTTCATTATTCGCTCCACGTTAAAGTAGTCTTAGACACTACTTTAATGCTTTTCTGTCCAAGGGTCAATGTCACATTCACACGGAATCATTCCGTCTGCAGCCGCTTCATTGAATACATTCCCTCAATTCATGATATCCGCTTAGATCTGCGCTTGTCCTGAGAGCCCAAAAGGTGCTTCACCCGGTCAAAGACCTCGCCGACAAAGGCCTTGGATCCGATGATCCCGGAGTCGGTGAAATATCTGCTCCGGTAGAGGAAGCGCTCCGTCCGGCTCACTCTGTATCTGCGCTTCCTCTCCTTCTCCACGAGCTTGTGGTCGATGACCACCCCCTTCCCGGCATCCACAGCCCCTTTTTCGTACACGAAGGCCCTGTACTTGCGAACAATCTCTTGGCTGTCATGCTCCTCCCGCTCCCGTAGACCGAAGCCAAGGGAAAGCAACTCCTCCCTGTTTCCGGTCTGCACGTGGTATCCCAGGGAGCACCATTTGTACTCCTCCGGCCACGCGAAAATCCCCGCGCGAATGGGATTGAGGTCCACATAGGCCAGCAGGTTGACCAGGGTCTTGCCGTCCTCCACGATCACGGACTTGAAGCGCTCGCCCCAGAAGAAGCCCTCCCGTCCCATTCTGCGATTGTAGTACCAGGTAAATCCCTGCTTGATGTCCTTGATAAAGGCCCCGAGGCTGGTTAGGCGCTTGCGGTATCTCTCCAGTTGCTCGCCTGCGATCATCTGATCCTCGCCGTAGTAGATCTGAGCCAAGAAAAAATGCCTTCCATCCTTATTGACGGAAGCTACTAACCTGATACCATAATATGATGGAAATATTTCTTATTTTAAAACGGGTTCACATCTGCCGTGTAAGGCCCCAAATGAAAGGAGGAAATTATGAATCTCACTGCAAGCATTACTAACCCTACAACGACAATTAATGGTTGAAATTTAGCTCTTATTTGGTTACCATCCTTTCACAAAAAGGAGGTAGCCAGCTATGCTTCCTAATAGTCGTTGCATCGAGCCAGATTACCAGGTTCCTCAGTTTAATGTCGTAGCTGATGAGGTCGAGGATTTCCACGATCGACTCAAGGGCTTTAAGGAATACTTCCACCCTTGTTTTCAACGCAGCGAATCGAGGGAAAATTTTCTCCTCTATCTCTCAGGCCAGCTCTCCGAGGTTGAACGGAAATCCATCGAACCTATGGCCATGCGAGTGGACGGAGCCACCATTCGAGGCCTTCAGCGCTTTATCAGCAATTCCAAGTGGGACGAAGCCCAGATGTTGGATATCTATCATGGGCTGATCAATGAAGACCTTGGCGACAGGCATGGCGCACTTCTGTTCGATGAAACGGGATTTTTGAAAAAAGGCAACGACTCAGCTGGAGTGGCTCGCCAGTATTGCGGTACCGCCGGAAAAGTAGACAATTGCCAAGTCGGTGTCTTTTGTGCCTATGTTTCCTCCTATGGATACTCGCTTTTGGACAAGCGCCTCTATATCCCAGAAAAGTGGTTTTCCAATGAGTTCAAAGAGAGGCGATCCAAATGTGAAATACCCGAGGATCAAGAGTTTAAAACCAAGCCCCAGCTTGCGACGGAAATGTTCCGCGAAATCGCCAGTAAGGAAACACTTCCCTTCAGCTATGTGGTCTCCGATTCCCTTTACGGCAACAGTTCTGAGTTCGTGGACGCCTTGGCGGAGCGAGACGAGTTCACCTACTTCCTATCGGTTCACAAGGATACCCGCTGCTGGACTAGCCAGCCCAGGGTCAGGGAAAAGCAGTACACCTATCGGGGAAAAACAAAGACCAAGACCGTTCTGGACAAAAAACAGCCTCAACCAGTGCGTGTGGATGAATTGGCCCAACAGATCAATCCCTATCAATGGTATCGGTTCAAGGTTTCCGAAGGGACCAAGGGGCCGATTGTCTACGAATTCGCCAAAAAACGAGTCGTGCTCAGCAACCACGGGCTTCCGAGCAGACGGGTTTGGCTGATTATCAAAAGGACCGTTTCAGACGAGCCGGAGTATTCGTTCTATATCAGCAATGCTCAGAAAAGCACTCGATTGCGGACATTTGCTTGGTTGAGCGGTTTGCGCTGGGCCATCGAGCAATGCTTTGAAGAGGCCAAATCCATTGTCGGCATGGATCAATATGAGGTCCGCAAATTCCGTGCATGGCACCATCATATGCTTGTGTGCATGCTGGCCCATTTTTTCCTCTGGCACCTGAAGATAGCAATGGGGAAAAAAAGCACCGGCTATTACGGTATCGCAGCTTAGAAGGCTTATTGCGACAGTTCTGCCTCTCAAGAATTTCAGCCCAGCAGAAATGCTCGCTTTGGTCATGTGGATCCAGCAAAGAAATCATAAGGCGTATCTATCGCATCGAAAGAAGTTACAGGGAAAGCCAGGTTGATTAATTAATTGTCGTTGTAGGGATAAAAAAGGCCAGAGCAGAGTTGCCCTAGCCTAGTAAGAATCGCCCGATTGATTGTGTATGGTCAGCTTTTTTTGAAAAATTTCTTTCTGCTTAAGCCTACCAAGCTGAGAAGGCCAGTACCGAAGAGGAGCCAGGTGGTTGGTTCGGGGACGGGAGTAGTGTCTCCCATCAATTTGAAAGCAAAATTTCCATTATTTGCTTCATCCCAATTTCCTGTACTCCTGTGGTAATATGAACCATCGGAATCACTCCTAGACCATAACCAATTATTTTCTCCGAGCAATGATAACCATTTTTTTTCTCCTGAGTTTATATTATAAGGACTATTTAGATTATATATATATTTATATATATTTAATCTATATTCTTGCTCACCATAGAGAAATATACTATCATATCCTGTATCCTCAATAGCGTAATCTAAATCGATTAGTTCTAACTCTTTATCAGCAGGTCCATTATTATCTGAATAAAAAACAATATCAAAAGGAGATGTAGAATCGTAATTTTTGTTGTCATCGGTCGATACATAATAGCCATACCAAATAATTTTATTTACATTTGATTGTTGAAGTAGTACAAAATCATCTGCTATTTTTTGATTTCCTGAGTACCTTAAACTGTATGCTCCATCTAAACCTGAATCCAAATTTTGTTCATAAAGAGAAACAGCATGCACATTACTTTGAAAGACATACAATAACAAAAAAGATAAAATACAAGCAATACAGGTTATAAAATGTTTCATTTTCTTACCCCTTTGGTTATAATTTCCATTTAAACAAAAAAATATTAGATCAAAGTTAGGATATAGGGGCCATGCCCTGCTTGGGTTTAGTTATGGTGACATTTACAAATATGGAAAGTGTTAAAAAATTTGAGAAATAAAATTCAGGCAACTGATCAAGCTCTTTGCCATCGATCTAGATCACTTACAAACACAAAATGCCAATTCACCAGCCTGAGCTGGAAAGCCGTCAAGAAAAGTGAAGGGCATCAGAGCATTACTGTTCAGGTCGATTGGAGTCTCCATTAAACTGGAGACCAAGCCGATCAACATCACAGAAGCCAGGTCACCAATCTATTTTTGCACATCAGAAAGCCTCCTTGTTTAAAATGGAACGAAAACATCAAAGAGGACAAGAAAACCCGAACAATATGACATATTATGTTCTGGCTTCCCGCCACCTTCATTGAGGACAACAAGGTTATAAAATAAAGAAGCCGAGCTACCCAAGAGTTCAATGGCATCAAAGCCATTTATAAACTCACTGGCAACCCGGCTTTCCTTGAGCTAAGAACGTAAGGAGATGGAAAAGGAACCTTGAGCTTGGAACCGTGGCTTTCCGTCCCCTGATCACTCAGGGTTTGGCTTTATTCTTATGCGAAATTTGCAATTTCAATGCCAAGTACATTGTTTCGATCCTTATATGTAACAACTCAAAATTGTACTATAAAATTATATTATTTTTATGTTGACAGCAGAAAATTGTGCTTGATGTGTGCAAAATATTACCTTACTATTTTGTAAAAATGGAATACAATTTCATTTAATTGTAATTGTAATAATTATGATATGTATTACTAAAGTTGCAATGCTTTCATTTTTCAAGCAATGTCTTTAATTTCACAGAAGGCTTCTTTATCCCTCCCAATTTATATCAAGCATGAGTGTTTCGTTATACAGATGTCAATAAAGAAGATGTGCTATTATTTGGACAATCATTTATCTTACTATACAGGACTACATGACATTCTTATAAGTAGTTTAAATATACTTATTTGCGAAAGCTTGAAATAGTAATCTTTATGATATGTTATAAACAGTTAATGTTGATTTAAATGGTTGTCAATTTATCTTACTTTGATGATTAGCAAAACAGATTTTACAGTATTCGACTGGTTGATGATTTGTAGGTACTTGATCTATAATATCCAATTCGCATAAAGGTAGATCCAATTTACATTGGCCCAAATATAATTGCATTATTATTCCATACAAATCATCGAACACTTCTATTCCCGTAACTTTGACCTGATCTCCGCTTTGAAATGGTCCTTCCTCTTGTGGTTCCGCTGTTTTCGCTTTAAATGGAAAGATTGATGTTTCATTTAAACATTCTTACCTATGCTTCATAGGAAGTTAGCTCATCATTGCTATTCTTCTGTTAAGTACTTCAGCAATTCGTTTTCCCGCTTCTCCAAATCTAAGCAAGAAATATTTTTTATTTAAATAATCAACCGTTGGTCCGGGTTACTGTCTCACTGGACACAAATTTCGGGGAATGTCATCAAGCCCAAAACTCCTCAGGAGGTGTCTTATGAATTCCAAGGGTCCAACCAGGGTGAAGACTCCGCGCGGGGACGAGGCCCCTACAGAAAAGCAAAGCGAACAAACACCCAAGCGAATCCCCGCAAAAATGAAATCTCGTATTGTCCAGCACCTGATGCGGCGTGTAACCATAGATTACCACCAGCCAAGCTTACGTGCCATAAGATTCAGTAACACTTCTGCTCCATCAACGGCACAATACTTCCGATAGCCAATTTTTCATAAACA
>CAJXKR010000233.1 GCA_913055815.1 uncultured Desulfohalobiaceae bacterium
GTGCGTTCGGTCCCCGGACTGGAAGAATGCGAGATCATCAGGCCGGCGTATGCTATAGAATACGATTTCATCCAACCTACACAGCTAAAGCACTCCCTGGAAACCAAATTGGTAGGGGGACTATACCTCGCCGGACAGGTCAACGGGACTTCCGGATACGAAGAAGCCGCGGCCCAAGGGCTCTGGGCTGGCATCAACGCGGCAATGCGGGTACAAAAACGCGATCCCATGGTGCTGGACCGCTCAGAGGCATACATGGGAGTGATGATAGACGACCTGGTACTGAAGGGAGTGAACGAGCCCTACAGGATGTTCACTTCCCGCGCGGAGCACCGCCTCATGCTGAGGGAAGACAACGCGGACTTCCGGCTTTTGGAACTGGGCTACCGGCTGGGACTGCAAAGCCGGGATACTTACAAGGAGCTAATGGAACGCAGTCAAGCTATTGCCGGGGAACTGGAAAGACTCAAGCAGATCCGTATCGCACCCGGCTCGGAAGTAAATTCCAAGCTGGAGCAATACAATTCCCAGCCAATTAAAAACGCCCTCCCTGCGGAAAAACTCCTCAAGAGGCCGGAACTGGGATACGAACACATCCTGGAACTTTTGTCCGAAGAAAGCCGGCTCTCCAGCCGGGTCCAGGAACAAGTGGAAATAGAATGCAAGTACGAGGGATACCTGCGGCGCCAGGAAACCGAAATCCAGAAATTCAAGGAACTGGAGAACATCAAGATCCCGCCCGGGTTTAATTACTCAGATCTGCCCTCGCTTACCCACGAGATAAAGCAAAAGCTGAGCGAGCTGCAACCGGAAACATTGGGCCATGCATCCCGTATTCCGGGAATGACGCCTGCCGCTCTATCGGTGCTAAGGGTATATTTGAAAAGGACCCAAGACGGCGACGGGGTAGAAAGCTGAAGGAATTTGTCAAATCCTTTTCAATTCCGCGGCCATACCGCTATCAGTGCGGGTTAGGACCACATATCCGCCTTCAGAGAGCATACCCGGATTCAAGATACGGGTTGAACCCAAATACTCGTCTGCCACTGCCTCGTGTATATGGCCGCATATACATATTTCCGGCTGCACCCTCTCGATAAAATCCCTTATGGATTTGCTTCCCACGTGCTCTCCGGAGCCAATTTTGTCCGCGCCCGTATTCAAAGGAGGAGTGTGGGATATCAACACCAGATGCTCCATATCCCGAACGTCTTCATATGCCTGTTCCAGCCATTCCTTTAACTGGCCGTCATCCACTTCCGCCGGAGTACCGAACGGGGTTTTGTTTGACCAACCCAGACCCATAAACCCGACCCCATCATGGAATTCCAGTCCACGGGCATGCAAATTGCAGTCCTGTCTGGCCAATACTTCTCCCACCTCGGGGTAGTCCATGTTCCCCATCTGGGCATATACCTTGGGATTCAATTCCCGCAAGTAATCCAGCATCCTTTCCGCATCCCCGGATTTTCCAAGGTTTGTCAGATCCCCGCTTATACAGATCCCTTCAGCTTCCCTGATTCCAGGAATATGATGTGCCGGCTTGGCATTGGAATGCAGATCCCCGAACACCACCCAAGAACTTTTGTTACTCAAGCTCCACCTCCTCTTGAACTATGTATTTGGATATAATCAGTTCCTGACCAAAAAACGTGATTTGGAAATAGTAAGTTTTCAATTCGGAAACTAGAATTTTACTTGTACCTGCTCCTGATTCATTTTTCTGGAAACAGTCTCCCCAACTATCCAGGCCTGCTCCTTCAGGCCCTGCAGCCGGATCAATATATCTTCGGCTTCCTTTTTATCCACGATTACCAGCATCCCCAATCCGCAATTGAATATCTGCAACATCTCTTCCCAACTCAGTTCAGCCTCCTGTTTTAACCATTCAAAGATTGCATGCTTGGGCCAGGAATTAAAATCCAGATTCATTTGTACCCCATTGGGTAAAACCCTGGGAATGTTGTCGTAAAATCCACCGCCGGTTATATGTACTATTCCCCTTAGAGTGAAGTCCCGCAAAAGATTGAGTACAGTCCTTACATAAATCCGGGTGGGTTCCAGCAATACCTCACCCAGCTTCTGGTCTTCACTAAAAGGCTCCTGCAAATCCTTGTTTTTGTCCCTCAACAACTTCCGAACCAGGGAGAATCCGTTGGAATGCACACCAGATGAGGCAATTCCAATCACCTTGTTTCCACTAGCTATACTGGAACCATCCACGATCTTGTCATTGTCAGCAATCCCTACACAAAAACCGGATAAATCGTATTCTCCCGGGGCGTAGAAATCCGGCATTTCCGCTGTTTCTCCGCCAAGGAGAGGACACCGGGCCTCTTTGCATCCATCTGCAATTCCGGAAATAACCTGTTCCGCCCTGTCCACCTGCAATTCACCGGAAGCAAAATAATCCTGGAAAAACAAAGGTTTGGCACCCTGAACAATAATGTCGTTCACATTCATCCCTACCAGATCTTTTCCAACGGTATCGTGCTTGTCCATTGCAAAAGCAAGTTTTAGTTTTGTCCCCACTCCGTCCGTGGAAGAAACCAGCACCGGTTTGTCCATGTCGGTTAAATTCAGATTGAACATGCCACCAAAAGCCCCGATATCGTTCACTACTCCTTTTGTATGAGTACTGGCTGCCAGTTTTTTAATCCTGGACATTAGATCATCTGCAGCTTGCAGATCTACTCCGGCCTCTCTGTAAGCTGCACCTCTGTCTTCCATACTTGAACTCCTTGTTGCAGTTGATAATTCAGATAAGGAAAAGCACTTATCCTACTTGGATAGATATAAAGTATAAATTTTTAACAGTACAATTTCAACAAAAATCGGACTGATCTTTGTAAATAAAATTTAAGTATTTTGGTTTATTGTTTTTTCATAATTGTATTTTGCAACGCATTATAAAAGTTGACAGAATGTTCAAGACTTTTTACATTTAATAACAAGAAACTGGAAAAAATTGGATAATAACCTGCATTTATTCATGAGATATCAGGAGGCAATATGCATGAAGCCAGACTCTGGACAAGCTTGGAAGATCAGGATGTACAATGCGGACTGTGCAACCACTTCTGCCGGATAAAACCGAATGAACGCGGAAAATGCGGAGTAAGGAAAAATATACAGGGGGACCTGTATTCCCTGGTATACGACAAGGTGGCAGCCATGAACCTGGACCCCATAGAGAAAAAGCCCCTGTTCCATTTTCATCCTGGCTCCTATTCCTTGTCCATTGGCACCGTGGGATGCAATTTCTTTTGTGTATTTTGTCAAAACGATTCCCTGTCCCAGTCCCCCAAGACCTCGGAGCATATACCCGGGGAGGAGATAACACCGGAACAACTGGTACAGGCAGCCAAACATCACGGGGCTGAGAGCATCTCCTATACCTACTCCGAGCCCACTATATTCTTCGAACTGTTGCAGGATACAGCGAAACTGGGCAAACAAAAGGGACTCAAGAATGTCCTGGTCAGCAACGGATTCATGAGTGAACAGGCACTGGACGAGCTGGGACCCTATGTGGATGCCATAAACGTGGATTTGAAATCATTCAGGGACGATTTTTATCGGGAATACTGTGGAACCAGGCTTAAACCTGTCTTGAACAACCTGAAAAAGATAAAGGAACTTGGCTGGTGGCTGGAAGTAACCACACTGATAATCCCGGAAGTTAATGACCGGGAAGAGGAACTAAAGGAACTCACGGAATTTATCTACAAGGAACTGGGAAGGGAGGTTCCCTGGCACATCTCCAAGTTTCACCCTGCTTACAAGATGAAGGACCATTACAGTACAGGGATGCAAACCTTGGAAAATGCTTACGAGATAGGCAAGATAACCGGGTTGGAATACATTTACCTGGGCAATGTACCCGGACACAAATCCGAGAACACCTTGTGCCCTACTTGCAACAATCTGGTAATTGAAAGGCAGGGATTTGCCACTAATAAACAAAACCTGAAAAACGGGCATTGTTACCATTGCGGCAGCAAAATATCCGGCATGGGACTTGGCTGATAAATAAAAAAATCTGCACTTGCCAAAAAGGCAAATTTGATTTATATGAAAATCTCCGTCGGGAAGTAGCGCAGTCTGGCAGCGCACCTGCCTTGGGAGCAGGGGGTCGTGCGTTCGAATCGCACCTTCCCGACCATGAATTTTCGGGAATGACGGTAGGTTGGAGATTTCTTCAGCCTGCCATTTTTTCGTTTTTCCCCCCTTTACTTTCGACGATATACCCATAATATACCTCTAAGGTACTGTAGTATAATTCACTTACTTTGATAATATTCATGGAGCCGTTCCTGTATAACTGACTTATGTTGCGCTGTAAGATGGGAGTATCGATCAGTCATACCAATATCGGCATGGCCAATCATTTCTTTTGCATCCTTTAAACTGGCTCCAGATAGAATCAAGTTTGAACAAAAAGTATGTCTAAGATCGTGGAAATGAAGGTCAGTAATTCCTGCCCTATTACAAGCTTCCCGAAAAGCTTTGTCAAACCTTTTCAAAGGCGTTCCATCAATCCTACAGAACACATACTCCACTTCCTCTTTATACTTAGCCTTGCTCCTTTTAAACCTCAAATGATCCCGCCAATCCAACAAAACCTTTCTTGTACGAGGCATCAACAACTCGGTTCTTTCTCTGTTATTTTTGGTCCTCTTGAAGCGGATTAACCCTTTCTCATTAAAGTCAAAATCTATATCTTCCCACTTCAAGGACAAACACTCCTGCTTTGAAGCCCCGTGCTCAACTCCTAAACACACAAGGGGAGGCAGATAATATTTGGCCCTCCCTTGACTTGCTGCTTGGATTAAGGTTTCTATCTCATTCGGGAGTAAAAATCGATTACGTTCGTGCTCTTTTTCACTGAACCTCCGTAAATTTGAAGTGGGATCTTTTTTCAAGGCCCTAAGTTCAATTCCTTTTTGCATAAGTTGACGAAAAACCTTCAAATGATGATTGGCGGTAATATTGGAATGTTCGATTGCTTCGTTCATGAGAAATGTTTTTAATTCATCCTCTGTCACTTGGTGTAGTAATCTTTGCCCAAAAGTCTGTTCCAACAGTTTTACCCTAATCTTATATTCATAATGCGTTTTATCACTTATTTCACCAATCAAGTTCCTATATTGCCAATCCTTCTCAAGCTCCCTGGCCACTTCGGAAAAACTCAACGGCCTAAACTTAACTTTTTCCTCAGGAGTATCGCCTGTATCTAGCATCATCCGAAGTTCATT
>CAJXKR010000234.1 GCA_913055815.1 uncultured Desulfohalobiaceae bacterium
CAATAACAATTAATTAATGAGGTTAAACTAGCGAAACAATGTTGTCAATATAAAAGTATTATTAACACGAGAGGAATTTGTAAAGATGTGGTTACGTTGTTATGTGGTTAGGGGTTTTAGAGTGTTAAGGTGTTAGGGTGTTAGGGTGTTAGGGTTTTAGGGGTTTTAAGGTGTTACTCTTCTTGTGTTCTACTGATGTTTGCCCCAACTTGGGAGAGCTTTTCCTCCATACGTTCGTAACCGCGGTCCAAGTGATAGATGCGGCGGATTTCGGTTTCTCCTTCAGCTATCAGTCCGGCCAGGACCAGACTGGCACTCGCCCTGAGGTCGGATGCCATTACCGGGGCGCCTACTAGTTTGTCAACTCCCCGGACAAAGGCGGTTTCACCTGACAGGGTTATGTTGGCTCCCAATCGCATCAGCTCGTGTGCGTGCATGAACCTGTTTTCGAATATGGTTTCCTGTATCATTCCGGAACCGGAAGCCACGCACATGAGTGTCATTACCTGGGCCTGCATGTCGGTGGGAAAACCCGGATAGGGCTGGGTGGTCACGTCTATGCAGTACAAGGGGCTGGATTGTTTTACCCGGATTTGGTCGTTTCCTGTTATCTCAATATCCACACCCAGGGAGTGCAGCTTTTCCAGGATGTTTTCCATGTATGGCACCGGAGAGCGTTTCAGGACCAGGTCTCCTTTTGTCAGTGCTGCTGCCGCGATGTAGGTACCTGCCTCTATCCTGTCCGGCATAATGGTGTAGTCGCTTGCCCCCAGATTATCCACCCCGGTTATTTTGATGCTGCCGGTGCCGTGCCCGGAGATCTTCGCCCCGCACTGGTTCAGGAAATTGGCAAGATCCTGGATTTCCGGTTCCCTGGCAGCGTTTTCCAGCGTGGTTTCCCCCTGGGCGAGTACCGCTGCCATGAGCAGGTTTTCCGTTCCTCCCACAGTTGGAAAGTCCAGGGTTATGTGGGCTCCCTGTAGCCTGTTGCAGCGGGCATGGATATAGCCGGATTCCAGATCTATGTTTGCCCCCATTTTTTCCAGGCCCCGCAGATGCATGTCCACCGGCCGGTTGCCTATTGCACATCCGCCCGGCATGGCGACCTTGGCCTCACCCAGCCTGGACAACAGGGGGCCGAGACAAAGGACCGACGCACGCATGGTTCGTACCAGGTCATACGGGGCTTCGGGCACCAGGGATTCGCCTGCCTTTACCGTCACCCGGTCCTTTGACCTGGAAGCCTCGCAGCCGAAGAGTTCCAGCAAGCGCAGGGTGGTTTGGATGTCCTTCAGGTCCGGTATGCCGCTTAGAGTGACTTCCTCCGGGATCAGCATGCTTGCCAGCAGTATGGGGAGTGCCCCGTTCTTGGATCCGCTGATCCGGATTTCCCCTGATAAGCGGTAACCTCCTTTTATTAATAATTTATCCATAATTGCTTGACTCCAACTTGAGATTGATTTATTTTCTTAACCTCACAGCACGGTGGGTGTAGCTCAGCGGCAGAGCACTTGGTTGTGGCCCAAGGGGTCGGGGGTTCAATTCCCTCCATCCACCCCAGATTTGACAAGGGCTTTCGCAGTTGCGGAAGCCCTTTTTTAATGTCTGCACCAAAGAGTTGACATTACAAACCATTTTGCCTTTCCCAATAGTTATCAGCTCACCTGAATCCTTTTTCCATAAGGCTCAAGTGTCGCTGTGGTTTTCATCATGTATGATAGTACTTGTTAGCACAATTTATCCTTTCCAAAAAGGATAAATTGTGAAATTTTTGTCCTTATGGATAAGGATAAATTATGAAGGATGTTTCTAGAAGATTTAAGCAGGAGTCCAAGGGAGAAACAATAATTCTTGTCTTTCAGGATGTTATTTTTATTTCTAACGTTTTGTTCCTTTAATCAGCTTTCGGTAATCGGACGGATGCTTGCCAATGTGTCGCGCAGGGATTCCTTGGCTACTGACACATCGTAATCAGCCTGTAATCCTATCCAAAAGGTGTTGTTCATCCCAAAAAAGCGGGACAGTCTGAGTCCAGTATCTGGAGTGATTGACCGTTTACCCGAGACAATCTCGCTGATTCTTCTTTGGGGTACACCGATTTCCTTGGCAAGACGGTACTGGCTAATCCCCATGGGTTTCAGGAAATCGTAAAGCAGAATCTCCCCCGGATGCACAGGGGCGAGAGTTCCTTCTGCAACGTCCGAGAAATTAGTATTTTCGAGCTGTTCGATATTGATAGTCATTATTTCCACCTCCATTTAGTGGTAATCAACGATCTCGACGTTCCAAGCATGTCCCTCTGTCCATTCGAAACAAATCCTCCATTTGTTGTTTATTCGGATGCTCCATTGTCCGGATCTATTTCCGGATAGCTTTTCAAGTCGATTGCCCGGTGGCACTCGCAGCTCTTCAACATGTTCAATCCTGTTCAACATGGCTAATTTTCGTTGCGCGGTTCGCATAGTTTTCATATCAAAATTGCGAACCTTTCGATTGGCAAATATGGCAGCGGTTTGTTTGTCAGCGAACGTCTTGATCATTCACTCTATACTATCGTGGTTCGTTAGTATTGTCAAGCGATAGCATATTTGCAAAACCATCCCCGGGCCGAAGGCCTGACTACTAACCCTAATCACGTAAACACGTAGCCACTTTAACACCTTAAAACCCTAACACCCCTAAAACCTTAAAACTCACCCATTCCCCTTTCTGAGTTTCCGGCTGTCACCCACCCGCATGGTGATCTTCTCCTTGTCCAGGTATTCCAAAAGCGGGATGCTGTATTTCCTGCTAAGCCCGGTAATATGCTTGAAGTCAGTTGGGGCCATGTCCTCCTTTTCCCGGAAGTGATCAAATACCCATTGCTTTATTTTTTCCAGTGCGTCGGTGCTGAAATAGAGTTCGTCCTTAACCTTTCTCAACTCCCCTTCCTCTGCCAAGAGGTCCAGCACCGGGACCGCCTCCTTTTTGGAAACTCCCAGTTCCTCCAGTACGGAGTTCAGGTTTGGGGGCTGAATGTCAGCATCTGTGTAAATTTTCAGCAGCTTTTTCCTTAGTTCGGTTTGGTCCGAAGCCAGGGATATCTTGTGATCCGGGGATTTCAAAACTTCCTGTTCAGATACCAGGATATTTTGGCTGATCGCCTTTTCCAGTACGAAATTAAACAGCTTGGGACTCAGCTTGGGTGCCCAGTTGGATGCGAGCATGCTCCTGGATATCCCTGCCTTCATGGGGTTGTTTTGGTGATATTTGCCGATGAAATCCTGCAACTGCCCCAATAGATTGTTTACCAATTCCTGGGAAACGTAGCGCTGTTCCTCCTTGTCGAACATGGCTATATATTGCCGGCTGTTTAAGTCCTGGAGGAGCTTTTGCAGTTTCTTGCTGGACAGCAGTGTCATTGTTTTGAGCTGCTCAAAGGCAACTCCCTGCTTGCCGGCGTCTTCCAACTGGGAGAGGACCACCTGTTGGGGGTCTGCGTCCAGGAAGGTGTAGAGCTTGTCCATTTGCCCGGAGTAGCGCTTTATCTTCCTGCCCGCTGGATTCAATAGGGACCCACCCCCGACTGTCATTAGAGGGGAAAAAGACCTGACCACGAACTTGTCATTGAAAATACCCACCATGGGGTAGGGGAAGTAGAACTGCGCGGGTGCGGATTCCCCGGGTTGCAACTGGTCCCGGTCCAAGAGGTGCAGCCTGGCCATGATTTCCCTGGACCCGTGGTGGAAATGCATTTCCTTCCTGTGCTTGAGTGGCCTGGGGGAACTGCTCAGGCATTTCAGTTCCACGTCCCAGATCCGTGAAGGGAACAAGGTCCCGGGCCTGGCAATGCAGTCCCCCCTTTTCAAATCCTCCACTTCCAGCCCGTGGAGGTTCATGGCAGTGCGCTGTCCGGAATAGGCGGTCTGCACGGAGTCGCCGTGTACCTGCAGGCCCCTGACCTTGCTCTTTTGGCCCTCCGGGTAGATGGTGACCTGTTCTCCCACCTGAATGGATCCGGAAACCAGGGTCCCGGTGATTACGGTGCCGTGCCCGCGCATGGTGAACACGCGATCTATGGGCAAGCGGAAGATGTCAGTATCGTCCTGGCTTTGCAGGGAGTTGGTTATTTCCTTGACACAGGATTGGAGTTCCTCCAGGCCTTGCCCGGTATAAGCGGAGACCGGGATGATAGGGGAGTTTTCCAGGAAGGTGCCTTCCAGGAACTCCTGCAACTCTTCCTGGGCAAGTTCCACTATTTCCTGGTCCACGGTATCTGTCTTGGTCAGGGCTATAAGGCCCTTGTTTATCCCCAGCAGGCTACAGATTTCCAGGTGTTCCCTGGTCTGGGGCATAATGCTCTCGTCCGCGGCCACGGTGAGCAGTACGAAATCGATCCCTGCGGCTCCCGCCACCATGTTTTTTACAAACTTTTCATGGCCCGGCACATCGACAATGCCGATCCTGGGAGTGTCGGGAAAGTCCAGGAAGGCAAAGCCCAGTTCGATGGTTATTCCCCTTTTTTTCTCGTCTTTAAGCCTGTCACAGTCTATGCCGCTCAGCGCCCTTATCAGTGTGGTTTTGCCGTGATCTATGTGTCCGGCAGTACCCATTATTATGGACATGACTAGCTCCTCGTCGTGGGGTGTTGCTCCTTCTCAACTTGTTTAACTGTTGAGGGCAAAAATATCAATAAGCAATGTTCGATGTTTGCGCTTAATGGTTATTGGTGTAGCGACAGTTTTCTCTTATAACACCCTGATAGCTGGAGTCAATTTGCTGCTACTTCGTACTCGAGATTTAAGCCGCAGCCGGGTTGTCCACTGTGCGACTTGATTGGCTTGCAAAGCCAAGCACTCAGAGCAAAAGTGGATTACCCGGCAAGGCTTAAAGTTTCGGTGAAGTGTTATTGGTTAATAAGCGCTAAATTTCATCAACCGTGAACTATAATCCCTCTAATCCGCAGGCCACCCATGTTGCTACTGGCTTTGCAGTTTAGTTCAAGAAATGTTAGAACAGATTTACCGCTGTTCCCTTGACAATTTCATTGGGTCCCGCGTATATTGCAAATTTATCAAAAGTTTTTGTATGGTTGTTGTCGGCAATTTTGCAAAGCGAAATCAGCATTTTCCGGGTGGGATTCAACAGCTCGGCAGAGGTGGCACCTTCGGGTTGAACTCGCTCCGTTTACAAGAAAGATCCAGATACTTGAAAAAAGTAAAATCCCTTAAAAAAGGAGTTTAGGATGGATAAAACAGCCCTGGACAAACAA
>CAJXKR010000235.1 GCA_913055815.1 uncultured Desulfohalobiaceae bacterium
ATCTATACCAGGGCCGGGATGGAATTCAATCTGCGCTCCAATCCGCAGATGGCGGAAGTACTCTTTACCAGGCTGGGCCTGAAGCCGGCACGCAAGACTCCCGGCGGTGCACCCTCCACTGCAAACAATGTCCTGGAATCCCTTAAGGACAAACACCCCATAGTAGAAGACATCCTGCAATTCAGGAGTTTGGAGAAACTCCGCTCCACTTATCTGGCCCCTTTGCCCAAGCTGGTGGATTCCAATGGCAGGCTGCACACTACCTTCAACCACCTGGCCACCGCAACCGGCAGGATCTCCAGCAGCAAACCCAATCTGCAAAACATACCCATAAGGGGAGAATTCGGTCCCAGGATGCGTTCCTGTTTTATTGCACCTGCAGGCAAGACGCTTTTGGCTGCCGATTATTCCCAGATCGAACTCCGGATACTTGCCCACATGTCAAAAGATCCGGAACTCAAAGAGGCGTTCGATCTGAACGAGGACATTCACACCCGCACCGCCTCCCTGCTTTTTGATAAGAACCAGGATGATGTGAGCAAGGATGAACGCCGCAAGGCCAAGACTATAAATTTCGGCCTGCTCTACGGAATGGGGCCGCAAAAGCTATCCAGGGAACTGAACATACGCATGCAGGAGGCCAAGGAGTTTATTGGCCTCTACTTCAGCAGACTGCAGGAGGTTAGCATTTTCTTCCAGGCAGTGGAACAAGAAGCCCGGGAAAATGAATATATAACTACCATATCCGGCAGGCGCAGATTCCTAAAGGACATAAACTCCAGGAACGAAAATCTGGCAGGGCAGGCAAAAAGAATGGCGATAAACACCCGGATCCAGGGAAGTGCTGCCGACATTATAAAAATGGCCATGATAGAGACTGAATTTGATCAAAAATTGCGGAACTACGGAGCAAACCTGATTCTACAGGTCCACGACGAGCTCTTGTTCGAAGTCCCGGAGGAAAATGCCGACAAGGCGGGAGAATGTATTTCCCGGATAATGTCCGGAGTGGTTTCCTTGAACGTACCCTTGACTGTAGAGTGGGGTAAAGGGAAAGACTGGTCAATAGCGCACTAGGTAGCAGAGGACAGAGGTCAGAGTTCAGAAGACAAAAAGAAAATATATATGAAAAAGAATGCAAGAAATTATAAATTTTCGGATTTCGATAATCGAATTTCGGATTTACATTACTAATTAACAAGCTGAATGGAGCAACTAGTTATGCATAACAAACCCAGACTGCTCACACCAGGGCCGACTCAAATCCCGGAGCAAGTCCGCCTGGAACTTTCCAGGGACATGGTGCATCACAGGAAGCCCTATTTCACATCCATGATGCAAGAACTGCAGACCAATCTCCGCAGGCTTTTTTGCACTGAACAACCGGTACTCCCCCTTTCCTGTTCAGGTACCGGGGCTATGGAAGCAGCAATCGACAACCTCTTTAATCCCGGTGAAACTGTTTTGGTGGTTGAAGGGGGAAAGTTCGGGGAGAGATGGACACAGATCTCGGAGAAAAAAGGATTGAATGTAATCAAGCTGGAAGTCAACTGGGGAAATGCTGTAGATCCCCGGAATATCAAAGAACACCTGGACAAAGCCCCCGAGATAAGCGGGATTTTGCTTCAGGCCTCAGAGACCTCCACTGGTGTCTTGCATCCAGTATCCCAGATAGGGGAATTGGTCCGGGAGAGGAACACTCTACTTATAGTGGACGGAATCTCTGCAGTGGGAATTTCTCCCTGCCCCATGGACAAATGGAATATAGACTGCCTTATAACCGGTTCCCAAAAGGGCATGATGCTGCCCCCGGGCCTTGCTCCCATCAGCTTGAGTGCCCGTGCTTGGCAAAAAACCGAACAAGTTGAATCCGGCAATTACTACTTTGACCTGAGAAAAGAGTTGGAAAAAAGCTACGAAGGACAAACCGCATACACATCTTCAGTAAATCTGATCATGGGCCTGAAAGCAGCAATGGAACTGTTTTTCGAACAAGGCCTGGAAGAGATGCACCGGAAATACTGGGCCCTTACACAAATGGCCAGGACCGGTGCAGAAGCGCTTGGCCTGCAACTCCTGGCAGAAGACAATTATACCTGGGGACTTACCAGCATCAAAATCCCTTCGGATGTGGACGGGCAAAAGCTGGTTTCCCGCATTGCCGAAAATTATAACATCGTAATCGCGGGCGGACAGAATCAACTAAAAGGCAAGATCGTCCGGATTGCTCATATGGGATATGTGGACTGGACTGACATTTTGGCAGCACTCTATGCGTTGCAGGCCACTTTGCAGGAACTGGGAGGATCGAACCGGGCTGACTCCAATTACCTGGAACAAGCCTTGAAGGCCTATGAAGAAGCCAAACAAGCCCCTGTTAAAGAAGCAACTCCTAAGACTTGATTCCGATCAATCTTACAGGTTGCAAGGCTGGATAAAATTATCTTGGAAAATTTTTATCCTGATATTGAAATCAAAAAAAAACAAAGTTATCATATCGCAATATTGTAGAAAAAAGGAGGAATGATGGCTGAAGAAAACAAAGGCTCCACGCAAGGGCAGGGTGACGGCACTGACGCCCATAAAAGCGACAAGGAAGCAAAACAAGCCTATCAAGCCCAAAAGCAACAAAACTCCTCCGACACACTGCCCAAAGTGGACATGAACACATTTCTACTTTCACTTAGCTCGTCAGCCATGGTGCATTTAGGAGAGGTACCTGAACCCGAAACCGGGGACACCAATGTAAACCTGGGGATAGCCAGGCATACTATAGATGTGTTGGGTATGCTGGAGGAAAAGACCCAGGGTAATCTCACCCCGGACGAAGAAGAGCTGTTACAAAACATACTGTTCGAATTGCGTATGAAATACGTTCAAAAATCATCCTAGGGTAAAATCCATGAGTTCCAAGATTGCAGTGGGCATAGTAGGAATCACCGGCTATACCGGAATGGAACTGATCCGCTTGTTAAACCAGCACGGTCGGTTTGATTTGAGTCTTGTTACTTCCAGGCAGGAAGCCGGGAAAGAACTGCAGGATATATTTCCCCAATACCGGGATTATCCGGAAGGGAAACTTCCTGTTTCTGAGCCGGATACAAAACATATTGCGGAGCACTGTTCACTAGTTTTCCTGGCAACGCCGGCAGGGACTTCCATGGACCTGGTCCCGGAACTGCTGGACAAAGGGGTCAAAGTAATAGACTTTAGTGCGGACTTCAGGTTAAGATCCCCTGAAGTGTACAGAAAATGGTATAAAACCGACCATCGCTGCCCTGAGATCATCTCCAGGGCTGTTTACGGGATCCCGGAGCTTTATGCAGAAGAGATCCGAAATGCGGATCTAATCGCAAACCCGGGTTGTTATCCCACATCGGTCATCCTTGCCCTGAAGCCGGCTTTAAAAGAAAACAGCATCGATAGCAAGGACATAATCATTGACAGCAAATCCGGAGTAACCGGGGCCGGAAGATCACTCAAACTGGATTTCTTGTTCTGCGAAGCAAACGACAGCTTCAAGGCCTACGGTTTGGGAAAACACAGACACACTCCGGAAATTGAACAGGAATTAGCTGCAATAAGCAGGCAAGATGAGTTCACCGTGTCGTTTAACCCGCATTTACTCCCTATAAATCGAGGCATAATCTCGACTGTTTACACACGTCCCAGCAAGGACTTGAGCTTGCAGGGAATTCATCGGATCTATTCTGACAGCTATAGCCACGATCCCTGGATAAGGGTATTGGCTCCGGAACAACTGCCTCAGACCAAACACGTAAAAGGTACCATGTTCTGTGATATCGGACTAGTCCTGGATCCGAGGTCAAATCGACTAATCATTGTTTCAGCAATAGATAATTTATGCAGGGGTGCTTCAGGACAGGCTCTGGCATCTGCCAACTTGATGCATAACTTGGAAATATCCGAAGGTTTGAATCTCTCCCCGCTTACTCCTTGATAAAAGGTTGAAATATGAACAAAAATGAATCCACTTTTGAAGATAGCTTGATTTCTTCCTACGAATCTATCTTTGTAGCTAGACAACCTATCTTCGACTCCAGCTTAAATATCTGGGGATACGAGTTTCTGTTCAGGAACTCCAAGGAAGACAACAGCGCCTATATATCAGACCAGGACAAGGCAACTTCCCACGTGATAATAGACGGGTTTTCAGCAGCACAAAAAGGAATACAGCCTGAAACCAAAATACTTATCAATTTCCCCCGCAATGCCATATTGGAGGGCATAGCATATGCCCTGCCCTCTGAGCAGGTAATAATAGAACTATTGGAAAATGTATTGCCGGAGAGGCAAGTACTGAAAAAATGTTTGGAACACAAGAAAAAGGGTTTCCAGCTTGCCCTGGACGATTTTTACGGACATCCAGAACACGAAGCTTTCTTGAAACTGGTGGACATCGTCAAGGTCGATGTATTGAACCTTACTGATACAGCAATAGCAAAGACCATAAAAAAGCTGAGGCATTTTTCCTGCACCGTAATCGCGGAAAAAGTCGAGAACAAGGAAATGTTCGAGCTAACCAAAAAGCTGGGCTGTGATTATTTCCAGGGATTTTTCTTTAGCAAACCGGAAATTATTCCCGGCAAGGCTATACAGAGCAACCAAACCGTTAAATTGCGCCTCTTGAATGCCTTGAACCATCAAGAGGATTACGATCCCCAAAAGCTGAGCGAACTAATCCAAACAGACATCTCGCTTAGCTACAGGCTTCTGAAATTTATAAATTCCCCCGGAATCGGACTTCCCAACAAAATTAGCTCTATCCGCCACGCCATCACCCTTTTGGGATATAAAAGAATATTTCACTGGATCCGGGTGCTGGTGCTAGCGGATCTGAACTCCTCCCCAAAGGGTGAGGAACTCACCTTCAGGTCCGCTCAAAGGGGACGCTTTCTGCAACTACTGACCGAAGGGATGAACACTTTATTCGATACCGAAGGTATGTTTTTGTTGGGACTGTTCTCACTTTTGGATTCCATACTGGACCAACCCATGGAGGAAATAATAAAACACCTCCCCTTGGAGGAAACCCTCGCCAACACCCTGCTGGGAAAAAGGACACAAGCAAGTGTATGGCTGGATTTGGTGGAAGCACAGGAAAGAGCTGACTGGGACAAGGTCCAGGAAATGATTCAAGATCTAAATTTAATCCCGGAATATACAGCCGCCTGTTACGTCCAGGCCCTGAACTGGGCCAACGACCTGTTGTATTCAACTGAAACAAC
>CAJXKR010000236.1 GCA_913055815.1 uncultured Desulfohalobiaceae bacterium
AAGCTTGAGGGGTGCCAGATTCAGTGAATAGGCCAAGGCTGCGGCACATCTGGAGCCGTTTCCGCACATTTCCGCACGGGATCCGTCAGAATTGTAAAAATCCCATTTAATATCCAGATCCGGGTCCTCAGGTGTGGATTCCAGAAAAATAAGTCCGTCCGCACCAACGGCAAATGCCCTAGTACATATGCATTTTGCCCAATGGGACATATCTCGGGGTGTTTCGCGGAGATGATCCTTTACAACCAAAACGAAGTCATTTCCGCTGCCCTGCATTTTGTAAAAAGGAATTGTTTCCTCCGGAAAGATCGACATGTAGTATCTCCGTTTTCTCCACCCTTCACAGGATTATGGTTTCAGGTTAACGGTTTACAGTTCCGGGTTAAGGAGGTGAAAGTTGTAAACTAGGAACGGTGAACCAGTGCACGGTTATCCGGTATCGATATAGTTCAGCGTGTTCAGTTATTGATTAAAGTGTACAGGATATTCAGTCCACTATAAAACCAATTAGTGCCTGACCGAAACTAGTCCCCTTCCAAATAGGAGGATATCTTGGAATCATCTGGTATATCGTTGTTGAGTACAATAAAATTGGTCATAATGTTTTTGTTGGGTTTCCAGGTGATTTTTTCGCCTTTCTTTGGCCATTCAGGGATAGTTATTTGATTCAAGGTCTTGCCTTTGGTCAATGGCCTGGCCCAAACCGTTTGATTCTTGTTGAGGAAGTTGCCTGTAATATGCGGACCTCTGCCGCTACCCAGTAAAATGTCCAAGACTGCAGGGTTATTTTTTAAGAATTTATTTTCCCGGAAATTTCCCCAAGTACTTATTCCCAGCAATAAATTCACTTGGGGCCGGATTGATTTGGCTTTTTGGATTATCTTCTGCGTGACTTTCTTGAATTCTTTCTTTGAATTCTTTTCTTTCAATTTGGGAAATATTAATATACCTACTGAGTGGTCCTGGTAAACCATGGTTTTGGTTTGTATGGATTCATTTTGTGCAATCCATTCCGGGATTAGTTTCTTTTCCGGGACTGAAAAGGTCTCATTTAGTTTCCGGGGTAGGACCCCCAGATCGTAGTTGAGTTCCTTAAAGACTTTTAACAACTTTTGGGATTTTTTCTTGTTCAAGTTGTCTTGATTGGGTCTGTAAAATTCGTATCCACCAGCCAAGAACAGCTTGTTGGCAAAATCCTTGTTGTTACGAATTTCTGTAAATACGGTAGCCCTCCGGGCCAGCCCACCTGTGGATTTACTCCCTCAAGTGGGACAAGGTTTGGCCTTGCCATAGGTATTGCCAGAGTAAACAATAGTTAATGCCTTGTTTTCTTTCGCCTGTACTAGTGAGCTAGAAAAAAAGATGGATGCCAGTGAGATGAATAAAATTAAACTCAGGGTGTTCGTACATTTCATTAGTCGTTCAAGAATTCCTTTAAATCTTTTCCCACTCTAAAGAAGGGGAGTTTTTTGGGTTTGACCTGAACCATTTCTCCAGTACTGGGGTTTCTCCCCACGTACCCTTCGTATTTTTTGATCTTGAAGCTTCCGAAACCTCGAATTTCCACTCTATCTTCCTTTTTCAGTGAAGATTTGATGGTATTGAAAAAGGTGTTTACGATTTTGGAAGCCTCATCCAATGAGATGGATTCTTTTTCTGCCAATGCCTTGATTAATTGACTCTTGTTCATAAACATCCCCTTTTAGAATTTATTTAAATACGCCATGTTCGGGAACCGCTGGAGCGAATACAAATTGATTTTTTATAACATACTGATTCTTAGATTAAATAATATATTAGCCTTAAAAATAAAATTAAGTCAAGCATTATTTAAGAATTTGGGATAACTTTTTTCATTTGCAGGGGTTCGGGATTGTTTATGGATTTTTGTCTTATATTGTATAGTCTCAAGCTCATGGACTCTATGTCCCGATAGATTGCGGAATCCGGGGCGAATTTTCCCAATGGGGTTTGCTTGGTGATGGCTTGGGAAACTGCTTTGTCGTTTAAGAGTACTCCCAGTAGATGTATATTAACTCCCAGAAAACCCTCGCATGCTGTTTGCAATCTTTGAAAGGAATGTTCACCTTCTTTTTTGGAAGATACCATATTTACGATTATCATGAAGTTATCCAGGCCGTACCTTTGGGAGAGCACTTTTATAAGGGCGTATCCGTCGGTTAGAGAAGTTGGTTCCGGGGAAATAACTACGCACTGGATGTCCGTCATTCCGGCCAGAGTAAGTACTGTTGAATTTATTCCAGCCCCAAGATCCATTAATAAGTAATCGTAATTGCTGAAACAAGAATTCAGTTTCTGAAACAAAATGGCCTGATAGTCGTTGTCCCATTCCACTAATTCCGGAACTCCGGAGGCAGCGGGCAGAAAATCGAAACCGTTGTCTTCAATTTTTACCAGGACATCTTGGGGTTGAACATCGGGCTGTAGGAGGTCCTCAAGGTTCTTTTCCGGACTGATACCCAGTAATACGTCAAGATTGGCCAAACCGAGGTCGCAATCCATTAGCATAGTGGGATGTCCCTGTCCCTTTTGGTAAAGGGCATAGGAAATGTTCAAGGCAATGTTGGTTTTGCCCACACCTCCTTTTCCACTCATTATAGCGATGCTAAGTGTGTTTGATTCCTGTGTCATACTGGAAATACCGGCAAAGTTTTTGATAACGAATCAATATGTTCGATAAATGCTTGGTGGTTGTTATGTTTTATTCTCCTGTTAACAGAAATTTCTTTTCTTGATGCTGCACTTGGGTTTCTTTTTGTACTTCTTTCAGATCAATTATGGGTGCGGTTACATATCGGTCCTTGCCCTGGTTTTTGGCTTGATACATGGCTTGATCAACGTACTCCAAAAGCTGCGGGGCAGTGATCTCTTCTTTACCCTTGTAGCACATCAATCCGGCAGAAACAGTGAATTTAACCGGAAATTCCTTTTCTGACGGGAACAATTCGATATTGCGTATATTTTCCAACAGCCTGTCCAACATGTGTTGGGATTCTGCTAGTCCGGTCCCTGACATTAATATTATGAATTCTTCTCCTCCGTATCTGGCTGTGTGATCTGTCTTTCTTGTCGATTTGGAGATTGTTTTGACAAGTGACTGCAGTACCTGGTCTCCAAAATTATGGCCGTAAGTATCGTTGATTTGCTTGAAGTCATCTATATCCAGCATAACGAGTGACAAAGAAATTTCCAGCCTTTTACACCTTTCTATTTCGGTTTCAATTTGGTTTTTTAGGCCTCTGCGGTTGGAAATTTCAGTAAGAGGGTCCTTTTCAGCAAGTTCCAGCAGGGCCTCCTGTTTTGCTAGCAGATCAGTCAGATATGGAAGCAATTCCTCGTCATTTTTTTGAGGGATTGCAAGCCAATTATATAGCCCGTATTCTTCAACCAGATTTTTCCAGTCTTCAAAATCCATATGGGGGAGATTTTTAGCAATGGTTATTCCTCCCCGGGTTTCGGATTCATTTTGGTCCTTTTGGTCTTCGCTATTTTCCCTGGCAATGATTTGCTTCAGGATGCTTAGTTCCTCCAAGAGCGCTTTTTGCTCCGGGGACAGTGCTGCTTCAATTTTCTTTTTGTTCATGTAAAAATAATAAATATTGTCTGATTAGTTCGTCCAGTTGACCGTCAAGTATTTTATCCACGTTACTTTCTTCCGAGTTTGTTCTGTGGTCCTTGACCAGTCTATGTGGATGCAGTGTATAAGTCCTGATTTGACTTCCCCAGGAGATTGTACTCTTGGCCTCGTAGTCCTTTTGTTTGTCTTGTATCTGTTTTTCCAACTCTATTTGATACAGTCTCGCCCTTAGTATCTTGAAAGCTGTTTCCCTGTTGCGGTGCTGGGATTTTTCATTTTGACATTGGGCAATAATCCCAGTGGGCAAGTGGGTTATTCTGATAGCAGAACTGGTTGTATTTACAGATTGTCCTCCCGGACCGCTGGATCTGAATACATCCACCCGGATATCCTGTTCTCGGACTTCAATATCGATTTCATTGTTTACATCCGGATAGACGTCTACCGAGGCAAAAGATGTATGCCGCCTCCCAGAGGCATCAAAAGGAGATATTCTGATTAATCTGTGGATGCCTTTTTCCCCTTTTAGCAAGCCGTAAGTGTATAAGCCTTCTATCCCAAGAGTTACACTTTTTATCCCTGTTTCTTCGCCGGGCAAGTAATCCAGTAGGCGAAGAGTACAGGAATTTTCCTCTGCCCAGTGTTTATACATCCTAAACAACATTTCCGCCCAGTCCTGGGCTTCTGTTCCTCCGGCTCCCGGATGTATCTCTATTATAGCGTCGTTTTTGTCTTCCGGAGCAGAAAGAAGAGTGGTGAGTTCGATCCTGTTCAATTGGTGGGAGAGATCAGTATATTGTTCCCACAGTGCTTGAAGTACTTCCTGTGTTGGCTCTTCAGCTGCTATTTCCACCCATTCTTCCAGATTGGCCTTGCTGGTTTGCAAGCTCTCCAACTTTTCGATCCAATTGTTCAAGTCACTTTTTTCCTTCAGTTCTGCAGTGAATTGTTCAGGATCCTGCCAGGATTCAGGATTGCTCAATTTTTTTTCTATCTCTTGCAATCTCTGCCTGCAACTGTCGAGGTCAAAGTCGCCTCCACAGGGATTCGAATTTTTCTATCAATAATTGGGATTTTTTTTTAAGTTCCGGATATTGTAAAATTCTTTCTTTCATATGCGTTGAGCTTGTTTGGGAGTTGTTTGTGTTTGCTAGAACATTGAACCTCATGGTGAGCAATATCTAGGCATTTGTATGCAGTTTATTATAATAACATCCTATCAAAAATAAAGCAATACACGCAAGAAAATAAAACAAGTGCAAAAGAAAATAATTTTTGTTAAAAAAAGTCCTTTCCTTGACACTGTAAATCTTGTTGGAAAACAAGGACTGTGTGGTAAAAAGAGGGCTAGTTTTCAGCACTTGGCCTTTGGGATCAATAAAACAGGAAATGCCTGTATTTGTACCTCTCAATAAATAACGTTTCTGTTCGATAGCCCTCATGACCGCTTGATTCAAATGTTGCCTAGGTGCGGCGGTATCCCCGAACCAAGCGTCGTTGCTTATGTTAACCAATATATCGCTTCCTTCTGTGACTCTTTTTTGAACCAGGCCACTGAAGATAACTTCGTAACAAATTAATATCCCTAAATCAAGGTCTTTGAATTCAAGTGGAGCAGTTTGTATCCCGGAAGAGAAATCC
>CAJXKR010000237.1 GCA_913055815.1 uncultured Desulfohalobiaceae bacterium
GCCAAGGGGAGAACAATACTGGGCAGCAAGGCCAAGGGGATTCTCTTCCAGGATTTACCTGATATTATCAAGAAAGCGCTATATTATAAGAACCTGCAAAAAGACGATATCTTGAGGCACTTGAACACTGCCGAAGATCAGCAGGTGTTGCGGGATGCCCTCAAGAAGAGGGGACTGGTGGCCTTTGTCGGCAATGGGAGTGTTTTGCCCAGGGAAAGCGGTATAAGCGAAAAACCTTTGTCAGGTAAAAAAACAATTCCCTTCCAGTCTCCAGCAGAGATGGAGACTACATTTGAATTGCCGCATACCGGTAAAGTCAAGGGTATGGGCATCTGCGAAGGAGTGAATTTGGTGGTAGGCGGTGGATACCACGGTAAATCCACCTTGCTTAGATCTCTGGAACTGGGAGTATATAACCATATACCCGGGGACGGGAGAGAATTTGTGGTCAGCCTGGACAGTTCCTGCAAGATTAGGGCGGAAGACGGCAGGAGCATAGAAGGAGTGGATATCCAGTCTTTTATCAGCGACTTGCCGCACAAGGAGGATACTAGCTGTTTTTCTTCAGAAAATGCCAGTGGAAGCACTTCTCAGGCCGCCAACATTGTAGAGGCCCTGGAGGCGGGCTCGGAACTTTTACTCCTGGACGAGGATACCAGTGCCACAAACTTCATGATCAGGGACGGCAGGATGCAGCAACTGGTTTCCAAGGAGTTCGAGCCAATAACTCCTTTTATTGATAGGGTCCGGGAAATGTACAATACATTGGGAGTGTCCACCATAGTGGTTCTGGGGGGCTCCGGGGATTATTTCGATATAGCGGATACAGTGATAATGCTCAGTGAATATCTGCCTTATGAAGTAACAGGGCAGGCCAAGGAGATCGCTTCCAAATTCAGGACAGAAAGATCCCGGGAAGGCAAAACCGAATTTTTCGGGGTCAGAAAGAGGGTTCCGGGCTCAGGATCTTTTAAGCTCCCGGAAAAAGGCAAAATAAAATCCAAAGGCATGAATAGCATCCTCTTTGGACGGGAAAATGTGGATCTCTCCCAGGTTGAACAACTGGTGGACGAGAGCCAGACCAGGACCATAGCTGAAATATTCAGGTTGTTGCAGAACATGGATCAAGTGGGAAACCTGCCCTTGGGTGAATTGGTGGATTACATATTGCAACTCATAGATTCCCAGGGCTTGGACCGGGTTTCCGCTTTTTACGGCAAGCACCCGGGCAACCTGGCTTTTGTTAGAAAACAGGAGATATGCGCCGCTATAAACAGGTACAGGAAATTGCAGGTGAAACAGTAGGGTTTGTTAAAAAGTCAGGGATTGTATGATTGCTTGGTGGAGTTGGACTCTTTTTCTTGCAATTGCTTGATAAATTGTTTTTGCCTCTCGGGTAGGCTGTATCTAAGAAATGCGGTCCTATACTTGGGATTGTACCGGAAATTGATTTTTACACCTTTAAAGTTCCATATGTAAAGGGATCCTGCTTGGGAATTCTCTGGCTCACCGTATTTGTCCAGGAATTTGCTGTGTATCCTTTGCAGTGTGTTTTGCGGTCTGGTGGGAGGGAATCTGAATTCCAGATGCGCTAGTTTGTTCTTGGAGGTGTAACAAGCTTGTACTAGGTCCGATCCCGGCATTAGTTTGTTGGTATTGAATTGGTCGCACAGGGAAGACCCCTTTTGGGGCAAAAATTCTGCCCCCTTTTTTTGTAGGGCGTATCTGATGCTGAGCTTGTTTGCCTTTTGCAGGGAATTACCATATAATATAAATTCCTGGTCGGGATCCTTGTCTGTAAGTGGGGCTATTTTCATGGAGGCGGATTCTGAGCCTTGCCCGGCCGCCTTTTTGTACCACTGCACTGCTTCTAAAAAGTTCTGTTCAAATCCGATGCCTTGTTCATATATTTTTCCCAGATAAAGCGAGGCAGGGGTGTAATTGTTTTTTGCAGCTTTTTTCAGCCACTGCAGTCCCTTGGAGAGGTCCTTGACAGTACCGTTACCCAGGATGTACTTCCTGCCGAGTATGTATTGTTCTGTGGCGGATCCGTTTTTCGCATTTTCTTTCAATAATTGTAAGTACGGATCCGGGGTTTGAGCAATAGTGTAGCCAGAACACAGTAAAACAGCAATTATTGGGATAAAGATTGCTGGAAGCGCTTTTTGTATTAAATACTTTTGATTATAGTTTTTTGCATTTGGAACTGGCATAACTTCCCTTTGAATAAATATGCACGGTTTGACTGCCTCGCCAGGGCGCTTGGGAAAATGCGGGATGAAAACTGGTGTCCCTGGAAAATTTTCCATGCAAATTTTTAAATTTCCCGCGGCAAATTATGGTTATCTATTTACATACTGATCACGACTTTCCGGATCCCTCCAGGGAGGATGTAGACGAACTCCTTGGGGTTGGAGGCGATCTTAGTCCGGAAAGGCTGGTTGCCGCCTATAGTAAAGGGATCTTTCCCTGGTACAGTGAAGACACCCCTATATTGTGGTGGTCTCCGGATCCCAGGCTCATTGTTGAGCCCTCCAGCTTCCATGTTCCCAGGCGCTTAAGCAGGATATTGAGACAAAATCTGTTTGAATTTTCCATAAACAAGGACTTTTCCGGTGTCATCAACGCCTGTGCGACCGTTGACCGTCCTGGCTGTCAGGGTACCTGGATTATACCGGAAATGATCCGGGCCTATACCAGATTGCACTACCTGGGATATGCACATTCTGTGGAGGCCTGGAAAAACGGCAGACTAGCTGGAGGCCTCTACGGTATTGCTATTGGCAAGGCATTTTTTGGAGAATCCATGTTTTACAATGTCTCCAATGCATCCAAGGCCGCACTGGTAAAATTCGTTACTTTTTTGCACAGTTGGGGATTCGAATTAATAGATTGTCAACAGACCACTGGACACATGTTGCGTTTTGGTGCCTTTGAAGTTTCCAGAAAGGAATTTATAGGGCGCTTGCAAAAGGCAGTTGGAGCTGTAGACCACGGTGATCTTGTTTGGTCACCCCGCTCTATCGAATAACGATAGTTCTGGACCTATATGCATCCAAGGTTTCAACGTTCAGGGTTGAAGACTTCGTGGATACTGGCAAAATTTCATCGATTTGCAGTGAACATGAATTTACTATATCAGGTTATGCCCTTTTTAACCCGCAACTGTGAGACTGGCACCGTGTTACCTATATGTAGTACAACTCCTCCCCTCTCAGAACTTTGACATCGTTGTTCTGCAAGAGTTCAATCGCTTGGTCGGTCCTGTCAAACCGGAAGATAAGTACGGCATTTTGGCCACTTTGCTGTACAAAGGCGTACATGTATTCCACGTTTATTCCGCTGGCACTCAGAATTTCCAGGATTTTGTGCAGCCCTCCGGGATGGTCCTGTACTTCCACTGGTACCACGGTAGTCCTTCCCACGGTAAACCCTGCTTCCTTCAGGGAATTTTTGGCCTTTTCATTGTCCGAGACTATCAGGCGCAAGATTCCGAAATCCGAGGTGTCTGCCAAAGACAAAGCCCTTATGTTGATATCGTTTTGTTCCAGGGTCTTGGTTACATCGGACAATCTGCCGGTTCTATTTTCAAGGAAAACTGATATCTGTTCAACTTTCATACTGCATCCTCCTCTCTTTTGAGGGTTCAAAGTTCGATTTCAATGTTTAAGGGTCTCGAGGGATGCCCAAGCTGCCCGTATTAACACTATTTATCCTGAACTGTCCTCGAATCTGTAATCCAATATGCGCTGGGCCTTACCCTCGAAACGGGCTATTCCCTTTTGTTCCACGAGCTTAACATCAGCGGTGATGCCCAGATAGTCCTTTATGCTGGATTTGAGTTTTTGCTCCACTTTTTGCAGTTGCTTGATTTCATCGGAAAAAATGTTTTCATCCACTTCCACCTGGATTTCCAGGGTGTCCATGGAGGCCTCCCTGCGCAGGATAAGCTGGTAATGTGGACTGAGTCCCTCGGTCTCCAGGAGTATGCTCTCTATCTGGGAGGGAAATACGTTGATACCCCGGATGATCAGCATATCATCGGAGCGTCCGGTTACTTTTTGCATTCTCGCATGAGTCCTCCCGCAACTACAGGGGACAGTGGTCAGGGAGGTCAGGTCCTTGGTCCGATATCTAAGCAGCGGCTGGGCTTCCTTGGTTAAGGTGGTTATGACCAGTTCTCCGGTTTCTCCCGGTGGCAGGGGCTCGTGGGTTTCCGGGTCGATTACCTCCACCAGGAAGTGGTCTTCCCAAATATGCAGCCCGTTTTGGGCAGTGGCGCATTCTATGGATATACCGGGCCCCATTATTTCAGAAAGCCCGAAAATATCCATTGCCTTGATATCCAATTTGGACTCTATTTCGGAGCGCATTTGTTCGGTCCAGGGTTCGGCACCGAAAATTCCGGTATGAAGGTTTAGTTCCTGGAAGGGAATGCCCTTGGATTGGGCCACGTCGTACAAATACAAGGCATAGGAGGGAGTACAGCATAGAACGCTGGGTTTGAAATCGTGCAGAAGTGTAACCTGTCTTTGGGTACCTCCCCCGGAGATGGGAATTATTGTCCCACCCAATTGTTCCGCACCGTAGTGCACTCCCAGGCCTCCGGTGAACAAACCGTAACCATAGGCGTTATGTATGGTGTCCCTGCGGGTTACTCCGCAAGCCATGAAGGATCTTGCCATAAGTTCTGCCCAGTGGCGGATATCCCTGTTGGTGTATCCCACGACGGTAGATTTTCCGGTGGTGCCGGAGGAAGCGTGTATTCTTACCACGTTTTCCTTGGGTACGGCAAACAGGCCAAAGGGATAGTTGTTGCGCAGGTCCTGTTTTTCAGTAAAAGGAAGGTACTTTACATCTGAAAGTCTTTTTATATGCTCGGGTTTTAGTCCGAGTTCATCAAATTTGTTGCGGTAATATGGGACATTGTGGTATACTCGTTCCACAACAGTTTTCAATTTTTTAAGCTGTTGATTTTCCAGATCTTCTCTGGGGAGAGTCTCTTGTTCTACATCGTAAATCATAAGTGCTACCTCCTGGATTACGCTTTGGCTATCAATACCATGATTCGCTCCTGTATACTGCATATTTATCTTTAATCCGAGCAGTTAGTCAAGGCTTGATATTAATGAATCACGGCTTTTTTGTTCTAGAATTCAATTAGCTGTTTGTATTTGAATTTTTTCTTGTTGCAGGAATAAAATTCGGGC
>CAJXKR010000238.1 GCA_913055815.1 uncultured Desulfohalobiaceae bacterium
ATATGACCCACAGTCCCTATATTTACGTGCGGCTTCGTCCTTTCAAATTTTTCCTTGGCCATATTTACCCCCTGGTTTTTTTCTGAATCTCTTCAGCCAAATTTGTGGGCACTTTTTCGTAGTGATCAAACTGCATGGAATACGTTGCCCTTCCCTGAGTAAACGAACGCAAGTCGGTAGAATATCCGAACATTTCCTTCAGGGGCACATAAGATTTTATTATCTGTGTGCTATGTTTGGGTTCAAACTGCAAAACCCTTCCCCTGCGACCATTCAAATCCCCCATAACATCACCAGTATACTCGTCCGGGGTCAGTATCTCCACATACATAACAGGTTCCAATATTACAGGACCTGCATCTTGGCATGCTTCCTTTATCGCCATTGAACCGGCGATATAATAAGCTTGTTCAGAAGAATCCACTTCGTGATAAGACCCATCTATCAAATGCACCTTCACATCTATCATGGGATGTCCGGAAATAATTCCATTTTGCAGCGCATCCTTGATACCATTGTCTACTGCGGGAATATATTCCTTGGGAATTACTCCACCTACAATAGAATTCTTGAATGCATACCCCTCGTTGCGTTCAGCAGGTTCAACTTCCAGTATAACATGTGCGTATTGACCTCTGCCGCCACTTTGCTTAACGAATTTCTTTTCCACTTTCGTAGGTTTGGTTATTGTCTCTCGATAAGCTACTTGAGGCTGTCCAATATTTGCATCAACCTTGAATTCCCTGGTCAATCTGTCCACAATTATTTGGATGTGCAACTCTCCCATCCCGGAAATTATGGTCTGGCTGGTTTCCTCGTCGGTCTTTACTCTAAAGGACGGGTCTTCCTTGGCCAGCTTCTGCAAAGCCTGACTCAGGGAATCTCTATCCTGTTTTGTTTTGGGCTCGATTGCCAGATCTATCACCGGTTCGGGGAATTCCATGCTTTCCAGCAATACAGGGCGCTTGGGATCACACAAGGAATTTCCGGTAGTTACATCCTTCAGTCCAACTGCGGCTACAATATCTCCGGCATAGGCTTCTTTAATCTCCTCCCTTTTGTTGGAGTGCATTTTCAAAAGCCTTCCGATTCGCTCTTTCTTGTTGGTACCGGAATTTAGCAGTGTCATTCCGCTTTCCAAATGGCCGGAATAGATCCTCAAAAATGTCAAGTGCCCCACATAGGGATCTGTCATCAATTTAAAAGCCAGTGCGGCCACAGGCTCATGATCACTGGCTGCACACTGTACCTCTTCGTGGGTATTGGGGTCCTGACCCACAATCGGAGGCATCTCATTGGGTGCGGGCAAATAGTCCACTATTGCGTCCAACAAGGGTTGCACACCTATATTTTTGAATGCGGATCCGCACAAAACAGGACAAATATTGATATTCTTGGTGGCCATACCAATCCCGGATTTTATCTCTTCCGGAGTAATTTCTTCTCCGGCAACAAATTTGTCCAGCAACTCTTCATCCTCTTCAGATATGGCCTCGATCATGTGATTGCGCCATTTATCTACTTCTTCCGCAAGTTCATCCGGGATTTCAGCAGTATATGTTTTCATACCCAGACTTTCTTCTTCAAAATAGATTGCCTTTTTTTCGATCAAGTCCACCAAGCCTTGCAACTCCTTCTCCTTGCCAATCGGGATCTGCAAAGGAACCGGCTTAGACTTTAGCCTGTTTTGCATCATAACCAGGACATTGAAAAAATCCGCTCCCATTCTGTCCATTTTGTTTACAAAGGCCATCCTGGGTACATTGTACCTATCAGCCTGTCTCCAGACTGTTTCTGTTTGCGGTTCTACACCCGCCACTGCATCAAAGACCGCTATTGAACCGTCCAAAACGCGCAACGCACGCTCTACTTCCACAGTAAAATCGACGTGGCCGGGGGTATCGATTATATTTATCCTACTGTCCCTCCAAAAACAGGTGGTTGCCGCCGAAGTAATCGTAATTCCTCGTTCCTGTTCCTGATCCATGAAATCCATTACCGCTTTTCCATCGTGGACCTCGCCGATCTTGTGGGAGATTCCGCTATAATACAGAATCCTTTCAGTAGTAGTAGTCTTGCCTGCATCAATATGAGCCATGAAGCCAATATTTCTCTGTTTATGTAGTGGGACCTTACGCGTCACAATTACTCCTTGATCTAACGGGAATTTCTTTTTGAATATATAAACTTACCATCTATAATGCGCAAATGCTTTGTTGGCTTCCGCCATTCTGTGGGTATCATCCTTTTTCTTGATTGCTCCGCCCCTGTTGTTAAAGGCATCGTTCAACTCCGCTGTCAGCTTGTTCACAATACCCTTTTCCGTACGGTTTCTAGCCGCATTAATCAACCATCTCGTAGCAAGCACTTCCTGCCTGTTCGGCTTGACTTCCACAGGTACTTGGTAGGTAGCACCTCCAACTCTGCGGGCCTTTACTTCCAATTGAGGCTTCGCATTCTCAACTGCCTGTTCGAATGCATTGAGCGGATCATCAGAGGTCCTGGATGCCAATTCTTCCATTGACCGATATACCACTGTTTCTGCCAAGCTCTTTTTGCCGTCCCGCATGATCCTGTTCACGAATTTAGCCACCACCTTACTGTTAAAGCGGGGGTCTGGCAATATTTTTCTCTTTGGTACCGCACCTTTTCTAGGCATCTTTTTCTCCTTTCCTGATTATCTTGACTTGAAGCCCTTACTTAGGCCTTTTGGCTCCATACTTGGACCTGCTCTGCCTGCGGTTCTGTACACCTGCAGTATCTAGTGAGCCTCTGATCACTGTATATCTAACACCGGGCAAATCTTTAACACGTCCACCCCTAACCAGTACAACTGAGTGCTCTTGCAAATTATGTCCTTCACCCGGTATATAGGAGGTTACTTCAATCCCGTTCGTCAATCTTACCCTCGCCACTTTTCTCAGGGCAGAATTCGGCTTTTTGGGTGTGGTGGTGTATACCCGGACACAAACCCCCCTTCTCTGAGGGCATTCTTGCAAAGCTGCCCTTTTCTTGCTCGTTACTGTTTTATGCCTTTGTTTCCTTACTAATTGATTCAAGGTTGGCATTCGCGCCTCCAATTTGCATTTGTTGAAAAAGAGAAAGTTTTAATACAATCCTTCTTAGATGTCAATATATTTTTGCCCCAATCTTAATATTTTATCCGTCTTCGTACTCGCCAGACCGATTCTCTATATCCTCGAACCTCTCGTTCAAACGTTCTTTTTGTTCCGGTACTGATATATCCAGATCCATGTAAGGCCTGAATCCAGTACCCGCAGGAACGAGCCTGCCCACGATCACATTCTCTTTCAGGCCCTGCAAGTAGTCCTTGTTTGACAACATTGCCGCCTCGGTGAGCACCTTGGTAGTTTCCTGAAAGGATGCTGCAGAAATAAAAGAGTCAGTGCTCAGTGAGGCTTGAGTTATGCCCAGGACAAGCGGCTGTGCGGTTGCGGGCTTGAGATCCTGTTCAATGGCCTTGGCATTTTCTTCCATAAAAGAACTTTTTTCAATATGTTCGCCAACGAGAAGCTTTGTATCTCCAGGGTCCACAATAGCTACCTTTTTCAGCATCTGACGCACAATTATCTCAATGTGTTTATCGCTTATATCAACACCCTGGAAGCGGTAAACATTTTGTATTTCATCCACAAGATACTTCGCCAGATATTTTTCACCCTTGATTTTCAAGAGATCGTGCAATTCGGGCGAGCCCTCGGTCAAAAATTCACCTGCTTCCACAAAATCGCCTTCCTGGGCGGTTATATGCTTGCCCTTGGGGATGTGGTATTCCTTGTAGTCCCCTGTTTCAGAAGTAACTATAAGTCTACGCTTTCCTTTCACGTCGGTTCCGAAACTCACTATTCCCTCGATCTCGGAAATGATCGCCATATCCTTGGGTTTTCTTACCTCGAAAAGTTCCGCAACTCTGGGAAGTCCTCCCACAATGTCCTTGATTTTGGCGGATTCCCTAGGTTTACGAGCAATCACGTCCCCTGCTTGAATATTTTCCCCGTCCTGGATCATTAAAATTGCTCCCACGGGCAAATAATATATGGCTTCCGAGTTTGTGTCCGGATGTTTCTTGATTTCACCGTTCTCGTCGTAAAGTGTTATACTGGGACGATAATTTGTGGCCCGGTATTCTATGATGGTTTTAGTAGCCCTGTTAGTGGTTTCATCCACCTGTTCCTGGTAGGTCTTTCCCTCGATCACGTCGGACAATTTTACGGTTCCCGAGACATCAGTAACAAAAGGTTCCTGAAACGGATCCCATTCAGCGAGCATTGTCCCATTTTCAACAAAATTGCCGGAATCAACGTATAACCGTGCCCCTGCAGGCAATGTGTACCTTTCCCGCTCTCTGCCTTGATTGTCCACGATCCCGACTTGACCGTTCTTGCCCATGACCATTAAATCGCCCTGTCTGTTCTCGACAGTCTTCACTCCGCTCAAGGTTATTTGTCCCTCGTATTGAGCGATTATGGAAGACTGCTCGATTTCCTTGGATGCAGTACCGCCAATATGAAAAGTACGCATGGTTAACTGAGTCCCTGGCTCGCCTATGGATTGTGCCGCTACGATCCCGATGGATTCTCCTACGTTCACCATTTCCCCGCGAGCCAAATCCCGTCCGTAACAATATGCGCAAACACCTTTGCTGCACTGGCAAGTCAAAACAGACCGAATCACCACGGAATGCACTCCGGCTTCATCGATAGCCCGGGCATCCTCTTCCCCTATCAATGTATTTGCGGATACAATTAGCTCTTCGCTAACAGGATGAAAGACGTCAAAAAGTGTTACCCTGCCCAGGATATGCTCGGTCAAGCCTTCCATCATCTCTCCGGGTTTGGTCTTCTTGGTGATTTCTATCCCGTCCACGGTGCCACAGTCTACATCCGTAACCGTGACATCCTGAACCACATCCACCAATCTTCGGGTCAAGTAACCGGAGTTCGCTGTTTTCAATGCGGTATCAGCCAGTCCCTTCCTTGCACCGTGGGTGGAAGTAAAGTATTCCAGTACCGTAAGTCCCTCTCTAAAAGAAGAGGTAATCGGAGTTTCAATAATCTCCCCGGAAGGCTTGGCCATAAGTCCCCGCATACCGGCAAGTTGCCTCATTTGATCCGGATTACCCCTGGATCCGGAATTACTCATCATATAAATGGGATTGAAGCTCTCGTTCTC
>CAJXKR010000239.1 GCA_913055815.1 uncultured Desulfohalobiaceae bacterium
GAAATTGTTTTTCATGCCGCGGCTTACAAGCACGTACCCATGTTGGAGAAAAATCCCTGGCAGGCAATCTCCAATAACGTGCTGGGAAGCAAGGTGTTGATGGAGACTGCCAAAAAATACTCTACTGAAAAGTTTGTAATAGTATCAACAGACAAGGCAGTGAAACCGGTGAATGTGATGGGGGCAACTAAAAGGATTACCGAGTTGTTGATGTATTATTTGAATGATTATGAAGGTACTCGGTTTATGGCTGTTAGGTTTGGTAATGTAGTAGGGTCCTCCGGATCAGTAGTTCCTTTGTTCAAAAAACAGATTCAGGCCGGAGGGCCGGTAGAAGTTACTCATCCGGAAGTAACCAGGTATTTCATGACTATCAGCGAGGCCTCTCAACTTATTTTACAGGCGTGTACAATAGGTGAAGGCGGGGAGATTTTCATCCTTAACATGGGTACCCCTGTTAAGATTTATGATTTGGCCAAGGACCTGATAAGGCTTATGGGTGAAGAGCCGTTTGAGGATGTGGATATCGTGTTTACCGGATTAAGGCCAGGGGAAAAGATCAATGAAGAACTGTTGACTAAAAACGAGAATGAAAGCCTGGGTTATACGGAACACGAAAAAATCCTGGTGGTTCGTTCTTTACAAGAGGGTTTAAATGGCCTACTGGATAAGAGTTCTTTTGAACAACGATTGCAACGGATTAAAGATTGCTCTCAAAACAGGGATGTTTCAGAATTAAAACAATTGTTAAGGGAATTGGTTCCTGAATATTCAGAATATGAAGCAAGTGAATAGTGAAAACAGGAGTCTTTAGTATGTTTTCAAACAGATTCATATATATTTTTTTGGCCTCGATTGTATTTGTTACAGCTGTGCAGACAGCAGGGGCCAAAGCCCAGGAACTGGAGATAAAGAACTGCGTTTTGGATAAAAAACAGGGTAGAATCCGGATAAACTTTGGAGTCCAATTAAAGCAGGTCAAGAAGTTGGATCAATATTTATCCGAGGGGAGTCCGCTGGAATTGATTTGCAGAGGCAGCTTGTATCAAGACAGGACGTTTTGGATGGACAAAAAATTAAATCAAAGCCAGATCACTTTTAGATTGGATAACAATCCCTTGACCCAGAAATATGTATTGACCGATCTAGGGAATCAAAATTCCTTTGAAGGAAGCGAGTTAAAGAAATTGTTGCACAACCATTGGAAGGAATTAGAGTTGGACCTGGGTGAATGGGATTCCATACCCAAGGGTGATGATTATACTTTTCAATTGCAGGTTATGTTAAAAAGGGGGGAAGTTCCGGGTTGGATGGAATTTATGTTATTCTTTTGGTCCTGGGACCAATTAAGTTCAAAAGTGTATGAAATAGAGTTTAGCCACTAATAATTTAGAATTATTAAGATCTGATATGACTACAAAGTCCATAAGGGCTAACATAGCAGGTAATAAGGACCAAAAAAAACGCAGGGGGGAATTGTTTCTAGCCCTGGGCGCATTTATACTTATAGTTCTTTTCAGTTGGATAGAACTAAGGTTTTTCGGGGTAAATTCCTACTTGTTTTTGGTTATTTTCAATGTAAACCTTATCTTGCTGTTAGTTATTCTTTTCCTGGTTATTCGAAATGGTGTTAAACTATTTCTGGAACGCCGGCGCAAAATCCAGGGATCCCGCCTTAGAACAAAACTGGTGCTTGCCTTTATTTCCCTGTCCCTGATCCCGATTATATTGATGTTTTTTGTGGCAACCAAGTTTGTGAAAACTTCCGTGGATTATTGGTTTAGCAGCAATGTGGAAAAATCAATGGAACAATCCCTGGAAGTAGGTAAATCCTTTTATTCCAATATCCAAAACAGATTAAAGGAGCATGGGCAATATATAATCCGGAGAATAAGGAATAAACATTTCTTATGGGGCGGCGAAGGGATGGATTATTATTTGCAGCAGAAATTACGCGAATACGATCTCAGTTTGATAGGAGTGATGACTCCGGAATTGAAAAAGCGGAATTGGCATAATGATAAAGAGTGGGAGAAAAATTGGTCCAAAATCAAGAAGGATATTGATTGGAAAAGTCTGAAGGATGAACCCAAATTTTGGTCCAAGTTGATTTCTGGATCGGACAAGGATTTGGTAGTTGGAATCTTGCCGGTTGACGAGGCTGAAACCGGATTCCTGGTTCTGGGTTCTACTATTGAAGGCGGAATGTTGACCAAGTTGAATAAGATCGTGGAAGGGGTGCAGGAATACAAGCAGTTGAAGGTTTTGAAAAATCCCTTGAAATTAGTTTACTATTTGGTCCTGGGAGTGATGACCCTGCTTATAATCTTTGGTGCTATGTGGTTCGGTTTTCGTTTGGCCAAGGAGATATCGGCCCCGATCCAAGCCTTGTCCCTTGGTACACAGAGGATTGCACACGGGGATCTGGGTGTTAGGCTGGAAGATGAATCAGTGGATGAGTTGGGTATGCTGGTGCAGTCGTTTAACAGAATGGCCGAGGATCTGGAGTACAGTCAACAGAGATTGAATCAGGCCAACGAGGATCTGGGAAGACAAAACACGCAGCTGGAGGAAAGAAGGCAGTACATGGAAGTCGTGTTGAACAATATCACATCCGGGGTTATTTCCCTGGATAAGACAGACAAGATCAGCACGGTGAACAAGGCTGCCGAAGAGATCCTGGGGGTGGAGGCCCAATCCTTGATTGGCAGGAATCCATTGGAACTGTACAACGAGGAGTTTGTCACTTTGCTCAAGGAAGGAGTAGAGGGGTTAAAGAATTCAGTGGAAAATCAATGGCAAAAACAAATGGATCTAAATCTACAGGAAGGAGAAAGGAAGCTACTGGTAAATGCCGTGGCCCTCAAAACCCATTATGGAGAGGATATCGGCATGGTAATCGTGTTCGAGGATGTTACTGAACTGGACAAGATGCAAAGGATGGCTGCCTGGAGGGAGGTGGCCAGAAGGATTGCCCACGAGATCAAGAATCCGTTGACCCCGATAAAGCTCTCAGCACAAAGGCTGGAGAGGAAGTTTGGCAAAGATACAGACGATGAAGCCTTTGTGGAATCCACGCGTTTGATCGTGAGACAAGTGGAACAGTTGCAGCATATGGTGCAAGAGTTTTCCTCCTTTGCCAAACTCCCGGAAATAGAATTGGAACACAATAACTTGACTCCTCTGTTGGAGGAAGTGGTAGCATTGTTTCAAAACAGTCACACAAATATATCCTGGGAATTGCAAATCAAAAATGAACTGCCCGGTTTAAAGTTTGACCGTGCGGCCTTGAAAAGGGTGTTTATCAATTTGATGACCAATGCCACTGAAGTCTTGAAAAATATTGATGATCCACATGTGGAAGTGATTGCTGAATACAATCCGGAGATCGGCTGGGTAAACCTGGAAGTAAGGGATAATGGGCCCGGATTTACTCATGAGGAAAATACCCGTGTATTTGAACCCTATTTTTCAAACAAGAAAAGTAATACCGGACTCGGCTTGACGATTGTGAAGTCAATTGTCAATGACCATAATGGATATGTACAAGTAAAATCCAATACCCCAACCGGTAGTGTTTTCTTGATTCAGCTACCGGTGTGAAAATGTTTTAAGTTTTAGGGTTTTAGGTTTTAAGTGTAAGAACAAGAATTTTTCTCGCTACTTCGTAGACGAGATTGCCAAGGCGTTAAGAGGTTTTTAGTTATGAAACCATATATTCTAGTAGTTGACGACGAAGAGGATATTCAGTTGTCAATGACCGGAATTTTGGAAGATGAAGGCTACAGGGTCAAGTCCGCTAGTTCCGGAGAAGAGGCATTGAAGGAGTTGGAGCAGGAAGAGCCGGAGATACTGTTTTTGGATATCTGGTTGCCAGGTAAGGACGGGATAGAACTCTTGGAGCCAATTCGAAATAATTATCCGGATCTGCCGATTATCATGATTTCCGGACACGGCAACATAGAAACCGCGGTGGACACGATTAAAAAAGGTGCTTTTGACTTTATAGAAAAGCCTTTATCTCTGGAAAAAGTTGTTGTTACTGCCAACAAGTCGCTTAGATTCAAAAGGCTGGAACAGGAAAACCAGGATCTGCGTTCAAGGGTAAAAGATGACTATGTTCAGGATCTTACAGGTAATAGTAGTGCTATCCAAAAATTGCGCAGCCAGATAGAAAAAGTGGCTCCCACCGAAGCCTGGGTCCTTATTACCGGGGATAATGGAACCGGCAAGGAGATAGTAGCCAGATCATTGCACAAAAAAAGTAATCGTTATAAGAAGCCCATGATAACAGTTAATTGTGCCGCTATTCCGGAGGAATTGATTGAAAGCGAGTTGTTCGGGCATGTTAAGGGGGCATTTACCGGGGCCGACAAGTCACATGTAGGCAAGTTCGAATTGGCGCACAATGGTACGTTATTTTTGGATGAAATCGGTGACATGAGTCTGAAAACCCAGGCCAAAATCCTGAGGATCTTGCAAGAACAGTCTTTTGAGCGAGTAGGAGGTTCAAAAACCATAAAAGTGAATGTCAGGGTTGTGGTAGCTACTAACAAAGACTTGGTAAAAGAGATGAGAGAGGGGCGATTCCGGGAAGATCTATACTATAGGTTGAATGTTTTTCCGTTGCATGTGCCTTGCTTGAACGAGCGGGCAGAGGATATACCTTTTTTGCTGGAAGAATTTATTCATAGCTATTGCCGGGAAAACGGATTAAAACCCCTTGAAATGAATGATCAGGTGGTAGAGGCTTTGAAAAAATACTCCTGGCCAGGCAATGTTCGGGAGTTGAAAAATTTCGCAGAAAGAATGCTGATTATGTATGCAGGACAAAAGATAGATCTGGAACACTTGCCCACGGAATTATTGGACAATGATTCTGATGTGGGCTTTGAGCAGAATTCCTTGAATAGATTTGAAGATCCTATAGATTTTAAGACTGCAAGGGCTGAATTTGAGAAAGAGTTTTTGATCAAGAAGTTGAATCAGTTCGATGGGAATGTCTCCAGATTGGCCGAAGCTATAGGACTGGAAAGGAGTTATCTGTACAGGAAGTTGAAATCTTATGGTATACAAAATGTCAATGGGAATTGACACCCTCTCACGGCTTTTTTGTTCTAGAATTCAATTAGCTGTTTGTATTTGAATTTTTTCTTGTTGCAGGAATAAAATTCGGGC
>CAJXKR010000240.1 GCA_913055815.1 uncultured Desulfohalobiaceae bacterium
TCCTCACCTTATCTTTTTGTTCCTGCATGAATTTTTCCTGAACATTCGGAGAGATACCAACAGATCCGGGACCATATCCCAACAAAACATTCAATCCCCCGCTCTCCTTTAGTTCCTGAGGGATATCAGGCAACACATGGATGCAATATATGCGTGCCTCCACCTTTTTGGCAATAGCTACCGCATGTTGCAGCGCGTACCCTGCACCTTTGGAAAAGTCAGTTGCATATAAAATACTTTTATAATCACTACTCATTTTTTGCTTTTCCTCCTTGTTTGTTTGAAGTTTTATGAATTAGCAAACATCCTTGGCTTTGACAACAATTTTATAATATTGCCACCTGTTATTGAGTCCTGGTTCATGACTGTATCAATGACCTGACTTTACATATTGGACTGCCCCAAACGCTCGGAAAGCAACCGGGCCAAAGCCCTTGCAGGTTCCTTGGGCCTTCCGGGAGCCCGGTGTAAAGCTATCTCCACCTCTGGCAAATTTGGCAAACCGACATCATCTCCCAAATCTTGCAAATCCTGGTCAAGCATACTGTGAATAGCTACAGTGATACCCAAACCAACCTTCACTGCAGTACGAATCCCTGCTAGGCTCTGGCTGGTATATACTATCCGCCAACTAAGGTCAGCCTCGCTTAGCACGGTAAGTGCCGAATCCCGAAAAATACAAATCCCTTGAGGATAAAGAGCCAAAGGCAGGGGGCTGTGTTTATGTAGATCCAACATGGGATCCCCTGCCCAAAGCAAAGGCTCGCGGCGAAGTATTTCACCTCCCGGACTCCTGGGCTGCCTTGTTACCAAGGCCAAATCCAGATCTCCAGCCTGTACTTGCTCTACCAAACTGACACTCAATTCGCAGCGGACTTCCATTTCCACATATGGATACTGCTCTACAAAATATTGCAGGGTATCGGACAAATAAAAACCGTAATCAGCAGGTATTCCCAGTCTTACTACTCCACGAACCGGTTGTGCAGTCAAATCCGACCAAGCAGCATCGTTTATCCGTATCAATTTTCTCGCATAACCCAGCAACTTCTCGCCCTCCTGGGTAAGAACAAATCCCTGCTTGGACCTATGGATAAGCAATGCCCCAACCTGCTCTTCCAGCCTACGGATCTGCATGCTTACAGCAGACTGAGCATAGTGCAATTTCTCTGCTGCCGCGGTAAAACCCTCGGAATCCGCCACAGCTATCAATGTCTGTAATTGTTTGAGATCAAAAACCGGATTTTTCATGTCTTATCACAATTCTTGATCGCCATTATCATATAATTTCGTTTGCGTGATGGCGATTAAGTTGTAAATTTATTTCAGTAACCCCCTCTATTACAATAGAAAAAAACATGAGGTAAAAACATGAAAACACAAAGTTGCTATCAGCAAAATCTAAAATTAAAAGGGGTTTTTTCGGGCCTCTTTGCCATAGTTCTCTGGGCACTTTTACCCCTGCTACGCCAGGCAACTGCCATAATACCTCCAATGCAACTTGTGACTACGGCCCTGGCAGTTGCGGGAATTGTCAGCACATTGTCCTGGCTGCCCGGAAATGTACGTCCCTTTTTCCACCTCAAACATCCGGCATTCATATGGGCAGGTTCGGTCGGTGGACTTATCGGCGCCTTGTACCTGTATTTTCTGGCCCTGGTGCGGGCACCTGCGGCAGAGGTCACCTTGATTACCTACATCTGGCCTCTCATGTTCGCACTGGTAACAGAAATACAGGCACTAAAACGCCCCCGCCTCTCAACCTTTCTGGGAGCAAGCATTGCGTTCACCGGAGCAGGACTATTGATATTGCAGGGATCCGGGCTGCAAATTGAAACCGAGCACATCGCCGGATATCTAGCTGGCATTGGCAGCGGGGCTTGTTGGGTGATCTATTCCCTGGTCGTACGCAGCTGCGGAGGAGTAAAGACACCTGCTTTCCCCTGGATTTTCCTGGCTGCTTCGATTCTTTCCCTGATCCTGCACTTGACTACCGAGTCCACTTGGCTGGGAGTTAATACTGGTGTTTGGTTCGCAGCTATCCTTATAGGATGCGGACCTTACGGTCTGGCCTTTGTCGCCTGGAGCTTCGGGGTCCGGATGGGGCCCCCAGGTATAATCAGTTCCCTGGCTTACGGGACTCCGGTACTTTCCACCATCTTTCTGGTAGCTTGCGGCCAAGCGCAGGTAAAATGGCAATTGGCAGCAGCAATATTTTGCATTTTATCCGGTGCAGCAGTTGCCGGTTCCAATCACAACCTGATTCACGGGAATATCATTTTCAAGTATCTAGCTAAGATACACAAGCCCAAACCCGGAAAAAGCAAGACTTGATTTCCTGATTTTGCAATTAGTTGTTGATCATCAACTATATTGCGTGCAAATACTTTCCTGCCTAATTTTGAATAAAAGCTTCAAAAAATAGAATTGATTAATTTTAACCCTACCGCAAAGTCCAGTCTTTCCCCGGATGACTTCGACACTTTCTCGCCCGTAATCCGGTTTGCCCAATTTGGCGATTTCCTGTTGCTTAAATTTTAATATACTCCTATCATAAAAACAAACAATTTTTGTAAACAACAAAGGAGTGTTGTTATATGCAACTTCAAAAAGCAATCCAAAACAGACGGGCGGTCAACTTTTTTGATCCTGAAAAGGATGTACCTGAAAATCTGTTGAAACAAGTCGTTGAAACTGCAAGCCTTACACCTTCCAGCTTCAATTTGCAACCCTGGAACCTGATAGAGATAAGGGCCCAAGCAGAAAAATCGAAAATTAGAGAACTGGCCTGGGATCAGCCCAAAGTCAGCGAAGCTCCGATCATCCTGGTAATACTTGCAGATCGCAGTGCTTGGCAAGAAAAACATCCAGTGTTTGAAAAAAACTTCCATGAATTGACGCAGGCCGGCTACATGAACCAGGAACAAAGACAGTGGCTCCTTGGTGCATGCGAAAACCTGTACGGCAAAAACGAGGAATCCAGACAGGCATTTGCCTGCAAGAACGCCGGCTTCTTTGCAATGTCACTTATGCTGACTGCAAAGGATTTTGGCCTGGATACTCACCCCATGGACGGGTTCGACCACGAGGCTGTCAAACAATATTTAAACATCCCTGAAGAGTATTGGATACCTTTATTACTCGCAGTAGGTTACTTCCGGGAAGACAAAGAATTGCTCCCGCCGAAATGGAGGAAAAGCTACGAAGAAATCAAGGTATCATTCAAATAAACATGCACAGCCGTTTTTTTGCCACCAAAACATGAACATCAAACTCATATTGAACAAGTAATGTGCTATATGTATTAGAAGGAAAAATATCAAAGCGGATCAAATATGAACAAAAACAAAACAGTGCTGACTAAGGAACAAAAACAGGAATTCATGGAATGGATCCGGAATGTTCTGCAAAATCCGAGAGTTCTTGTTATGGCAACTGCCTCGGATAACAGACCATATTGCAATTTAATGTGCTTTGCATCTACCCAGGAGTGTTCCATAATTGTAGTCACCCCCAGGGACACTGCCAAATACGCAAACCTGACGCAAAACAATCTGGTCTCTGTTTTAATCACCGACAGTGAGGAAAAACCCGGGATTGGAAATACCACTGCAATAACTATAAACGGTAGGGCAAATGAAGTTGAAGAGCAGGAAAGAAAGGAACTGGCAGATATATTCATAACCAAGAATCCGGAACTGCAGGATTTTGTATATTCCGAAACTTCAGCGCTATTCCGGATAGACCCGGTGGTAATCGTAAGTCCTGAGGATTTTTACCAGGTTAAGGAAGTGCACTTTGAATAATCTCTTTATAGCAATGTACCAAACGGTTCAAAAGGCCTCCAGTGTTTATGCTTGAAACTCCAAAACTATCCAGATTCATACAAATTACGGGGAAAAAGGGGTTAATCTTTACTGCTGTTCTTGCGGTGATAGTTATAGCCACAGCTATAACTTATGTTTACTGGCAGCAGGAACCCAGACTGACTGACCTGAGTCCCGACAAAATTGTTGGGGAAGTTGAATTGCCAAAACTATCTGAAAAATTAAAAAAACAGCCCCAAAAAGTTTCACCTGGCAAACACACTACCGAGTCTGAAAAAATTGAATTACATAAAGATTCTGCTTACCAGGATCTTAACACCAGTCTCCCGGATTTTTCCCAATACAACAACGTGGAAGAAAAAAAGATCGAATTCTTTGAATTCCTGAAACCAATTATCAAGAAAGAGAACCAACGGGTATTAAAGGAACGTGCTTTTGTTCTCTTGAAATTAAAGGAAGTAAAAAAAGGTATGGAGCCAACCCCGCAAGAGATTGACATACTGGAGCAATTGGCTTCCAAGTACCGTGTCAACTCCGGACCTTCGGCAGGAATCGAATTTTACACCAGGTTGCTTCTGCATATAGACATCATACCAGTGGAACTGGCCTTGATTCAAGCCGCTAATGAATCCGCCTGGGGGACATCCTATTTTGCCAGGAAAGGCAATAATTTGTTCGGGCAGTGGTGTTTTGAACAGGGCTGCGGCATCGTTCCACGCAGGCGGGCCCAGGGCGCAAAGCACGAAGTAAAGGATTTTCCAGATGTTTTCATCTCGGTTAGAGAATATATTCAAAACTTGAATTCTCACCCCGCATACAAAAAATTGAGAATTGAACGCTACAAGGCCCGTTTGAACGGAATGGATCCTGATGCGAGCGATATAGCGATCGGCCTGCAGAACTATTCAGGTATAGGAATGGAGTATGTAAATATTGTGCGCCAAATGATAAGCCACAACCAGATATACATGAACTGAACACTGAACTGCCGTCATGCGGATGAGATCCCTTTACAGGAAAGACATATTCTTATTATCCTTTAGGCTGCGTGGAAACATTAAATCTTAGCTGACAAATATTAACCAAGGCAATGAACTTGATTCAACCCCGAAAAAGGATTAAAAAAACCGCCCCTTGAAAAAGAGGCGGTAATCTTTGCCTTACTTCTCGATATGTTACATTCAATGAAACTTGGTACTTACCGAGGGCTATGTGCGAGGTCTGGCCTCATTCACCTTGAGGGTCCTTCCTTCAAACTTGTCTCCGTTTAAAGTTTCCATTGCTTCTTTGGCATTCTCTTCACTCATTTCAACAAAACCAAACCCTCTTGATCTACCTGTTTCCTTGTC
>CAJXKR010000241.1 GCA_913055815.1 uncultured Desulfohalobiaceae bacterium
CTACGATAAGCGAAAACTCACTGATTTGGGCCACAGTGAGACCGGCAAGGAAACCGGTACGACGACGATATCCCATGATTCCCATGATGACCAGAACAATGATCGGGTTGCCGACGAGCACAAACAGGGAAAAAACAAGTGATGCCCCCAATTGAGACCCCACCATGGACCAATCCAATCGTGCGCCAAGATCGATGAAAAAAAACAGGAGGAGAAAATCCCGGAGACTTGTAAGCCGCGCTCCAATCACATCCCTGTAGGCAGTGGGCGCCAGTGAGATACCGGCCAGGAATGCGCCGACCTCCTTACTGAATCCCAGCACTTCACTTCCCGCTCCAAGAAGAATCGCCCATGCGATGGCGAATAGAGTTAGCAGTTCCAGCGAATGTGCGAGACGCTGGGTTAAGTACGGGATGACATATTTCATCAGAAGGGCAATTGCTCCCAACAGCCCCACACCCTTGGCGCCGATCATCAAAAATGTGACATATCCCGAACCTTCCCCGCCAACAGATGACCCCAAAGTTGTCAGGCCGACCAGGGCCAAAATGGCGACGATATCCTGAACAATCAGAAACCCAAGAGCAATCTGCCCATGTAGGGAGTCGATTTCTTTTTTGTCCGACAGGAGCTTTACAATAATGATCGTACTTGAAAATGTAAGCGCAACCGAGACATAGGCAGCACTGAGATATGACATGCCCAGGGCAATGGCGATGCCAAATCCGATAATCGAAGTAAATAAAATCTGTCCCAGACCGGTTGCCAGGGCAACAGGCCCGGTGGTCCGGATCAGGTTCATGTCGAGCTTGAGACCAACGATAAACAGCAACAGGGCTATGCCCATATGGGCCAGAAGCTCAATCTGCTCATAACTTTGTATGATGCCAAGAAGCGAGGGTCCAGCCAAAATGCCCGTGGCCAGAAACATGATGATCAAGGGCTGTCGCAATTTTTGCCCGATAAATCCAGTCAGAGTTGCGAGCCCCAAGATGGCAGCGATTTCCACAAAAGAATTCCCGTCTACCATTTTTTCTCCTTTAGTGCTTGGCGGTGTGATCGTTTTTTAATACTGCATCTTGCAAACATCATTACAATTTTGGGCATAGATTACAATAGGCCAAAATAAAGAAACCATAATTCCATTTTTATCCTCAATTTTTGGAAGGGCCAGTAGGAGTGGAGCAGTGGGTGGGAGGACTCGGTTGTTCACCTGAACGTTCACGGGCAAAACCCGCAGGACTGCGACTACTATAGGTCTATTTTTTCTAAAATTCCTTCACTGACTTGAAAACATTAGCAGCAATGGTAATTGCCTTATTACATATATACACCTCCTTTTTGGTAACTAGAGTTTAGAGTGTGTTGACCCAAAGTTAATTTGTAAAAAATAAAACATATGAAAAAAATTAAATTTTTTCATGTTCTAAACTAGTGGTTTGTCATACATATTTTGTCGCTTTCACAACAAAGTCATTCCGGTACTGGATCGTAGTCCAGCACAGGCTTCAGCCGGAATCCAGAAAGACAGAGAAAAGGCTGGATCCCGGATCAAGTCCGGGATGACAGATTCGCGATTAAAGTGCTTATTGTTACCGACATTTAAAGTATGACAAACCACTAGTTTAATAGCAAAAAAGCCTAAAAGCGCCAGGAAATCTATTAGTCCTGGTTTTGAAGGATAGTGCAGAACAGAAAATTCTAATCTTCACACAATATTGTAAAAATCTTCGTTATTGTAATTTGTTGGTGGAAATTTTGGGAGTATTTGATATGTCAGATAATTTTGAAGAAATTAATCGTACAATTTCAAATTCAACTATTGACAAGGGCCAGAGCCTTTGCTCCAATAAAATTATGAGGTATGGATAAAAATCACAAACTGCAGTTTGCCTTTCCACTTCCATTCAGTAGTTATTCAAGAATTTGCTACAGATTTTAATGACGCCTTTTATTAATGGCTAATTGAGCCTGTTTCTTGAAACAATCAACTATTAAACTTTAAACAAAGGTTAGGAGGTATTTTATGCAAATCATGTCCACTGTACAAAGCGCCTGGGAGGCATTTGCCACCCAAATCACCACGTTCATCCCCTTATTGATAGGGGCAATCATCATTTTCGTAGTAGGCTGGCTAGCGGCCAAAATCAGTAAAAGTATTATTTCCAAGCTGCTTTCCAAGCTTCAATTGGACCGGACCTCAGAAAAGACCGGTCTCAGGGAATTCCTGCAAAAAGGAAACGTCACGGAACAACCCTCGGAAATAGTGGGGTCACTAACCTATTGGTTCATCATGCTCCTGACCCTGGTCGCATCCCTGGACGCCCTGGGACTACCCATTGCTTCCGATATTTTAAACGAAATCTTCTTGTACATACCCAACGTAGTAGCTGCCGTACTGGTTCTCATACTGGGAATCTTTCTGGGAAATCTCCTGTCCACGGTTGTTCAGACCGCAGTGGCCAATGCCGGGTTTGCCAATCCGGAAGCCATGGGCAATATTTCACTGTACGCAGTAATCTTCTTTTCCGGCACCATAGCACTTAGTCAACTGGGAGTGGGAACCGAAATCGTAACCTCGGCCTTTATCCTGGCCTTTGGCGGTTTCTCCCTGGCCTGCGGACTGGCCTTCGGTCTGGGAGGAAAGGATGTAGCCGCAGAATACCTGCAGAAATGGCTGCAAAAAGAAAAGAAAAAGGGTTAAAATCCTTACAGAGGATCGCTTATGCGCAATTATCTAAAAGGTGGGCTTACGGTTCTTGTAATCTTGCTGGTAATAACATTCGCCATCAAGAACAACCAGGCCGTGGAACTGCAATACTACTTCAACATTGTAAACATGCAGTTGCCTGCATATGCCCTGGTGTTCTTGAGCTTGTTCATCGGGGTCCTCCTGGGAATTTTAATCGGTTGGTACAGGAGCCTGGCCCTTAAAAAACAGATCAAGCAACTGGAACAAAACCGGTTTTCCCATCCCCGGGAATAACTCCAAAACACCCTAACGGGTCCTGAAGTGAAAACACGGGACAATCTTTTGGTTGTCCCGTGTTTTTATCATCGAGATCCAGTATGCCCCGAGTACCCGGCAGGACATGCGAGTGAAACCTAAATCCGGAAAGGTGGAACTAACATGGAGCAATTGGAAGATCTGGTCACCATAGAATTCTTCTTTCAAAAATCCGAACTCATTGTCACTTTTCTCGTCGTACTTCTCGGCCTCACATTTGGCAACCTCCGTATCAAGGGGGTTGGATTCGGTTCCAGCGGAGTATTGATCATAGCCATGGTTGCCGGATACTTTTATCAGTTCGATCCTGTACTTATACTCCAGGATCTGGGCATTGTACTTTTCCTGTTGTGTGTAGGACTAGAGGCAGGCCCCAGTTTTTTTCGGGCTTTCAAACAGCACGGCAAGCGCTTTATCACCAATGTGATCTTAATGCTGGTCATATCCGGTGTAAATACAGTGGCAATTATTTATCTAAGCGGGATTCCCATAGGCATTGGGCTCGGCCTTTTCGGTGGTGCTTTCACTTCCAGCCCCGCACTGGTCAGTGCTTTGCAATTCAGTCCGGAAAACGAGGTGATCTTTGGTTATGGAGTGGCCTATCCGTTTGGCCTGTTGGGAGTTATCCTGTTCATCAGCATCTCCATGCGCATCTTGAGAAAAAGATTGGAAGAGGAAACCAATTCTTATACCAACATGGTGGCCAAATTGTATCGGATCACCAATGAGGGCTACCACGGGCAACTTATCAAGGAAATACCGGATTTTCAGAACAACAATGTGGCCATTTCCGGACTCTTGAGGGATCTTTCCCTGCGTACAGCCGGCGGGGGCACCGCCCTTTTCAAGAACGACATCGTCCGCCTGGAAGGACTCCACGAAGATGTGAAGAAAGTGGGGGAAATGCTGGGCGAGGAAGCGGAGGAAAGCTTCGAGGATAACCCGGATCTTGATTCCCGCAGTATTGTGGTGGAAAACAAGTCGGTGATCAACCGTTCCCTGAGTGACCTGGGAATCAGGTTGCGCTTCAACGTGTCCCTGACACGAGTGATCCGTGCCAACATGGAATTCGTCCCCAGATACGACCAGGTATTGGAATACGGTGACGTGTTGGTGGCTGTAGGCTCTCCCTACCAACTCGACCAGTTGGAAATGTTTTTGGGACACGAGCACCAAGCAGTGCAAAGACGCGTGGACATACGTTCCCTGGCAGCAGCTTTGTTTCTTGCCTTTTTCATTGGGGGCATCATTATACCTTTTCCCATGCTGGGGAATTTTTCTCTGGGACTTGCAGGAGGAGGCCTTATTGCAGGCCTGATATTCGGGCACTTCGGACAGATCGGCAACTTTATCGGGAGATTTCCCCGCAATGCAACCGAAGTACTCAAGGAACTGGGCTTGGCCCTGTTTTTCGTGCAAGTCGGGTTTGAAACCGGACAAAGCTTTGTGGAATTTCTCGATTTCGATGTCATCTACTATGCCCTGTATGCGATTTTGTTTGCCACAGTCCCCATGGCATCCAGCTTCCTGGTGGGACACTACTTTATGAAGATCCCCATCAGCGAATGTTTCGGTGTTATCTGCGGCGGAATGACCTTCACCCCGGGACTGGACATAATCCGGGAAGTGGATAAATCCGAAAGGCCAGTCGTGGCCTACTCCTCAGTTTATCCGGTATCCCTGATACTGGTGATCCTTTTGGTACAGGGGATGTATCTCTCCTTGATTGCGCTTGGAGCATAAGGGAAGCGAAGAAATCGGCTGTGACATAAATATTTGTTAGGGGGTTCTCCAAACTAAAGAATTCGAAGCTCGAGGTTCTATGTTCGAAGTTTTAAAATCAAAACAGAATGTTATGCCACAAGGGATTAAATAGATTCAAAGGCAATATAAAACTCGTAATTTCAGAGAATTATTTTAGAATTTTTGACTCTCAAGCTCCAAAGAAATCGACAAATTATTCAGGTTTTAAACCTTCTTCTTGCATCAATTCCACAGCATAGGAAATATCCACTGCATAGGACAGGTGTGTTTCCGTGCGCTCGCCTTCCTGAACAGACTTTTTGAATACCTCCTCTGGGTAGAAACGACCGTCCT
>CAJXKR010000242.1 GCA_913055815.1 uncultured Desulfohalobiaceae bacterium
TTCAAAAGTGAATACCGGGATTTCGATGCCCTGAGCAAATTCTCGGTCCCGGAAATGAGCAGTGAAGAACCCCGGGGCTGCCTTTGCGGGGAGATTTTGAAAGGCAAGGCAAAGCCCCCGGATTGCCCTCTCTACAAAGTGAAATGTACCCCGGCCAGTCCCTTCGGCCCCTGTATGGTTTCCGGGGAGGGTACCTGTTCCGCCTATTACAAATATTACTAGCTCCTGATTGGCCGTAAACTCACCTATCTACTTCGTCGCTACAATCTCGGCTAGGAAGTAGCGAGACAACCTTAACCCTCTAAAACTTTTTCATGTGATATGAATAAATCTGAAAATATACAATCTTTTCAATGCTTGGACAATATATACAGGAAGCGCATCCAATTTCAGGGTTTTGTACAGGGTGTGGGATTTAGGCCTTTTATTTACAGGTTGGCTACTGAAAACGGACTGAACGGTTTTGTCCAGAATACCTCCCAGGGTGTGATTGCCGAGATCGAAGGGTCGGCATCTGATATCCAAAACTTTGAACATTCCCTGCAGGATGAACTTCCCCCCTTGGCCTCCATTTCCCGAATTCAGGAGCAGGAAGTGAATATCGTGGGTGCATCCGGGTTTGATATACTGCAAAGTGATGAGCAGGGTGAGATTACTTCCTATATTTCCCCGGATACTGCCACCTGTGAAAATTGCCTGCAGGAGCTTTTCGATCCCTGGGACCGCCGCTATTTGTATCCGTTTATCAATTGCACCAATTGCGGCCCGCGGTTGACCATAATCCGTTCCCTGCCCTATGACCGCAAAAATACTTCCATGTCCGAGTTCCCCCTGTGCCCAAGCTGTGAAAGGGAATACCTCGATCCCGCAAACAGGCGTTTCCATGCAGAGCCTAATGCCTGCCCGGATTGCGGTCCAAAGCTGCAGCTTGTGGATGGAAATGGCAGGGAAATGCCTTGCAATGATCCGGTGCAGGATACCATTCGGCTTTTGAAACAGGGATATATTGGGGCTGTCAAAGGATTGGGCGGATTCCATCTCTGCGCCGATCCCACCAATAAGGAAGCTGTTCAGGATTTGAGGAAGCGCAAGAACAGGGAGGTCAAGCCACTTGCAATTATGGTGGATTCCCTGGAGACTGCGAAAACTTTGGCAGAGATTGGCTCCGGGGAGGAAAAGGTGTTGCAGTCCCTGGAAAGACCCATTGTACTGGCAAGAAAAAAGTCGGAGCAGTATCCATGTAAAGAGATCGCCCCCAACATGCCCAACCTGGGCATAATGCTCCCCTATACACCTCTGCATCATCTGCTTCTGGCCGGGGATCTGAAAATGTTGATAATGACCAGCGGGAACAGGACAGACGAGCCCATATGTATAAAAAACCAGGAGGCGTTGTCCAGACTCTCCGATATAGCGGATTTTTATCTTCTGCACAACAGGGAGATCCTGGTACGCTGCGACGATTCGATTGCCTTTTCCAGAGAGGGAGAGCCCCAATTGCTTCGGCGTTCCAGGGGTTATGTACCCAGGCCCATACTGCTGGACACTGATTATCCCGATATTCTCGCCCTGGGTCCGGATCTGAAATCCACCCTGGGTATACTGAGAGGCAGGGAGATGTATTTAAGCCCTCATGTCGGGGACTTGCATACTTCCCTGGCCAGGGATTTCATGCAGGAAAACATTGGACTGGTCAAGGAAATAACCCGCACAGATCCGGATATAATTGCAAGCGACATGCATCCGGACTATTATTCCTCGCGCTTGGCAAAAGATTACAATGCAGGTAAAAAAAGCCTTGTCCAACACCATCACGCCCATATTGTCAGTTGTATGGCCGAGAACGATCTGAAAGACGAGGTCATAGGTGTGGCCATGGACGGTACCGGATACGGGGAGGATGGCAGGATATGGGGCGGAGAGATACTTTTGGCTGATAGGGCGGGCTATGAAAGGGCGGCTCATATCCGGTATTTTACTCTGCCCGGCGGGGAGCAGGCAGTGAAGTATCCCTGGAGGATTACTGCCGGTCTTTTAAGACAAGCATTTGGAGACAACTGGGAGGAGATTGCCCGGAGTCTGGATATTATCCCTCATGGAACCGATGTCTTAAATTTTGGCAGCTTGATGAAGTCCCGTAATTTCAGTCCCTACACCTCCAGCTGCGGGAGACTCTTCGATGCAGTGGCCGTCCTATTGGGATGCAGTAGGCAAGTGCATTTCGAGGGCCAGGCTGCCATGGAATTGGAGTCCCTGGCATTGGAAAGTGAGTCCGGGGAAGTCCTTCCCTACGGAATACTGCAGGAGGAAACTTTTGAAATGGATTTTGTCCCTTTAGTCCAGGCAATTGTGGATAAGAGGCGAAAAGGTGACAACGTCCGGGAGTTGGCGAGCAATTTTCACTCTACTCTTGTGGATGCCTTTGTCCATGTCTCGGATCTGCTAGGTAAAAGAAAGGGTCTAAATCGTGTTGCCCTCAGCGGGGGCTGTTTTCAAAATCAGGTCTTGCTTTCAGGATGTATCTCCAATCTGGAACACAAGAATTTTCAGGTATATACTCAAACCAGGGTGCCGGTGAACGATGGCGGGATTGCCCTGGGACAGGCGGTTTGTGCAGCAGAAAGGGTCTGATTCGGATGTTGTAGTTTCTTGGTATTTGTTTCTAATTTGGGCTTCGAACATTAATCAGTTAGCATGAAAGAAGTGGTTATGTGTTTACGTGATTATGTGGTTACAGTAAGAATAAGAGTCTAAACCCTATTATTCACCAATTAACTGGATTTTCTCGCTACTTCGTAGTCGAGATTGCCCATGCTTTGTTGTACCTGCGCGGGCAAGGCAACGGAGTTAACAAGGATTTCAGGTATGCATGAGGACAGGATTTTGTTGGCACACGGGGCAGGAGGCTTGTTGAGCAGTAGATTGCTGAACGAGATCTTTCTTCCCTATCTGGGCAATCAATTACTGGACAGGTTGGAAGACAGCGCTGTCCTGGATTTGGATACCCAATCCGGCGAGATCAGTTTCTCCACGGATTCGTATGTAGTAAACCCCATATTTTTTCAGGGAGGGGATATAGGTTCCCTGGCAATCCACGGGACAGTGAACGATTTGGCGGTTAGCGGGGCCAGGCCTGTTTATATAAGTGCCGGGTTCATTATAGAAGAAGGCACCTCCAAACAAGATCTGGAGAGGATTGTACAGTCCATGGCCAGTGCAACAGAGGAAGCGGGGGTCAAGATTGTGGCCGGGGATACCAAGGTCGTGGCCAAGGGTGCAGCTGATGGCTTGTACATCAATACTTCCGGAGTGGGAGTCCGCGATAGCCGGGTGAAGCTTTCCTATAACAGGATATCTCCGGGAGACAGTATAATCATAAACGGCACAATAGGAGATCACGGGGCTACTATATTGAGCGAGCGGGAGGGATTGCAAGCAGTGCAGGGATTAAGCTCGGATTCGGCCCCTTTGAATAACATGGTGCAGGATATATTGAACTCTGGATCCGGTGTGCATTGCATGCGGGATGCCACCAGAGGAGGCCTGGGGGCAGTGTTGGTGGAATTGGCGACTCAAGCTGGTTATTCCCTGGAGATAGACGAACGCTCCCTGCCAGTGAGGGAGGAAGTAAGGGGAATATGCGAGATGATGGGGCTGGATCCTGTGTACATAGCCAACGAAGGTAAGGTGGTGGTTTTTTGTGCAAGTGAAGTGGAAGAACAGGTTCTGGAGGCCATGCGGAACAGCCGCTACGGCGGCGAAGCCGCTGTTATCGGGAGAGTGCAGGACCCCGACCAGGGCAGGGTGAAGTTGAGGACTATGCTGGGTACACACCGGGACATAGATCTTCCCTCGGGCGAGATAGTGCCCAGGATCTGTTAATTGGTGCTTGGACAAAACTCACCCATATACTTCGTCGCTACAGAATTTTGAAATCCTCATGTATTAATATACACTACGGTTTCAAAATTCTTATGCTCCTTGTATATGTGCAAGTTTATGTCCAAGCACAATTTTTGCTCAGGCACTAACACTACAGCGAAAGTTTTATATCAAGCTTCCGAGATAACTTGGAGCTATTTTCTCGCTCCTTCGGAGCCGAGATTGCCCTCGCTCCTTCGGAGCCGAGATTGCCTTGGCTCCTTCGGAGCCGAGATTTGCAGCCGTAGCCGGGTAGTCCACTGTGCGACTTGATTATCCTGCCCTCTTGAGGGCTGGATAAGTACACAGAGCAAAAGTGGACCACCCGGCAAGGCATAAAGTTTCGCTGTAGTGCTAATTAGTTCCCATTTGGATCTGTTTTATTTCCTCTTCCAGACTCTGCATCTCGGTGATTATCTCCTCGCTTTGTTCCTGCAATGCTTTATAATCCTTGTTCATTTTTGTTACATCCTCTCCGTACTGATATGTTTCCGGGTCAGCCAATTTTCCCTCCAGTTCCTCCTGTTGATGCAGAACTTCTTCCAGTTGTCCTTCCAGATCCTGAAAGCGCTCTTTTTTGCTCCTTATGGCCTGGTTGATGTAGTTTCGCCTCTGGGCTTCCTGGCGTTTTTGTTCTTTGCGATCTTTCTTGACATTGTCCTTTGCACAAGGGCCTTCCTCCTCATTTTTGCTCGCATTCTGGGGCTTTTGGGGCTGGTTCCTCTTGTCCAGAAAGTCGTGATCTATCAGTTCCAGGCCCTTGTCGCTAAGATACCAGAGTTTGTCCGCAGCTTCGTTGAGCAGGTGCCGGTCGTGGGCAACCATCAACAAGGTCCCTCCGAAATTCTTCAGGGCGTGAATAAGGGATTCCCGGCTTTCCAGGTCCAGGTTGTTCGTGGGTTCGTCCAGAACCAAAAAATTAGCCCCGGAAAGGAATATCGAGGCCAAGAGGAGCCTGCTGCGTTCCCCGCCGCTTAAATCCCGGATTTTTTGTTCCCAGTAGGACTCATCCAGCAGAAAGAGCCCCAGGGCTGCATAAATTTCCTCGTTCTTGGTGATTTCCGGGCGCAGACGCCGCATTTCATCCACTACAGTGCCTTCCTCAAAGAGTTTGTCAGTCATGTGTTGGCTGAAATATGCGGGTTT
>CAJXKR010000243.1 GCA_913055815.1 uncultured Desulfohalobiaceae bacterium
CCCAGGGGCTCCACGAAAGAGCAGGATCAAGAACATGCAGAAGAACTCCAGGCCAGTACCAAGGACGACGCGGAACTCTCCATGATAGTGGACCTTTTGCGTAATGATCTGGGAAAATGCTGCAAACCGGGAACAGTAACTGTCCAGGAACACAAGCGCCTGGAAAGATACCACAATGTATTCCACCTGATTTCTATTGTCCGGGGTACCCTTGATACTGGCACTGACAACCCGGAGTTGCTCAAGGCCACCTTTCCCGGGGGATCCATAACCGGATGCCCCAAGATTAGAGCCATGGAGATAATCGACGAACTGGAACCCAGCAGGAGACACGTTTACACCGGCTCTATCGGATATATCAGCTTTCAGGGGAACATGGACCTCTCCATAGCCATACGAACAGCCACGGTTTATGCAGATAAGATCTTCTTTTCCGTGGGAGGGGGTGTAGTTTACGATTCAGACCCGGAGAAAGAATACCAGGAAACCCTGCACAAAGGACATACCTTGATGCATTTCTTCAAGGGAGGGGAGGCAAATAAGCAGGACACCCGGAAAAAAGTCTGGTTCAACGGAAAAATAGTCCCGGAAGAAGAAGCCTATATTTCACCGCTTTCTGCCGGATTCCAATACGGTTTCGGCTTCTTTGAGACCCTGCGGGCGGAAAAGGGTAACATACTCTATCTCCCGGAACATATCGAGCGGCTACGTCATTCCTGGCAGCAATACATCGCAAAAGAGTTCCCGGATTTAAGCTGGGATCTGATAATAAAGAATCTCCTCCGGGAAAATCGATTGCAGGACTCCACCGCTGCGGTAAAGATCATTGCAGCCCAAGGCAGGCAAGCCAAACCACCTGATGACAATTTGCTTTTGGTCTCTGCAAACCATTATATACCCAGGCTGGAACAAAAAAACCGCAGGGCGCTCACACTGAAGACATACCCTGAACCCAGGTTTACTCCCCTGGCTGATCACAAGAGCCTGAACTATCTTTTTTATTACCTTTCCGGAAACTGGGCCAAGGAAAAAGGAGCTGACGAAGCCCTTATCCTGAACCCGGATGGCTCTATTTCAGAGACCAACACCGGAAACATCCTGATCCTAAGCGGAAAACAGGTTGTCATACCAGCCTCTGAACATGTGCTGCCCGGAATAATGCTGAACCGGGCAGTCAAGTTATTGCAAGCACGGGGATACCAAGTCAGAACCCAAACTGTTTATCCCCGCCGGATCACTTCTGCTGACCTGGTAATAATGACAAATTCCCTTATGGGTACTGTAAACATCTCTAGCTTGGACGATATCTCGCTCCCGTTCAACCCGGAGTTTTGTTTTACTTTAAATCGGGAATTACTCTGAATGATGGCATCTGGTGTATCATTATGGACTCTGGAAATTAACGCAGCCAAGCTTTCAGGGTATTTTTTAAAATAATAAAATATATCAAAATGTTATAACAATCCATACCAAAAAGGCGTGGCAGATATATGTTTTAAATCTAACAGTTTTAATTGTATTCTCTAACAAAACAACTTCGCATTGGCCAACCTGCAATAAGCTCTTGACCAGATAGAATTCCACATATTAAAGTAAAATAAAAATTCGCTTCACTAAAAAAAGTTCCAGTTCCGGGTAATGCTGCAGTAAGATAGTAAGATCTGGACAAAGCAAACAATCCAACAGCAAGGATAGATTATGCACATACTAGTTCTGGGTGCCGGTGCCCTGGGGACGCTTTTCGGGATAAGGCTTGCGGAAAACAACTGCCAGGTATCTCTTATAAGCAGAAACCGGGAACATATTACAAAAATACGGGAATATGGTGCATCCCTGCAGGAGTTGGACGGCACCGAGAAGACGGTGTCTGTTCCTGCATACCTTGATCCGGAGGAATTACCCACCTCACCTGACCTTGTCCTGGTAATGGTGAAATCCTACGACACGGAAGGCGCAGTATATTCCATCCGGGACAAATGCAATGCGAACACCCTTTTCTTGACCCTGCAGAACGGAATCGGCAACCAAGAAAACATTGAAAAGCACATGGATAAACAAAATATTTTGCTCGGTACCACCTCCCAGGGAGCAACATTTTTGGAACCGGGAAGAATCAGGCACGGAGGGAACGGAGCCATTGTCATGGGCGAATTGAACGGAGAAAATACGCAACGATTGAATGATATAGCTAAAATTTTTGGGAAAGCAGGTTTTGAATGCAGCACCTCCTCTAGTATTTTGGATATAATCTGGCACAAGTTGCTTATCAATGTGGGGATAAATGCCCTTACCGGACTGCTGGAAACCCAAAACGGATGGTTGACAAAGGATGAGGAAGCCCAAAAACTGTGCGTGGAAGCCGTGCTGGAAGCAGTTCAGGTGGCCAAGGCCCAGGGAATTACCGTACCTGAAAATCCTACCCGGGAAGTGTTCAATGTAGCAGGGGCGACCTCCACTAACACCTCTTCAATGCTGCAGGACATTTTCAAAGGCAAGCCCACTGAGATTGATGCAATGAACGGGGCAATCGTGGATATAGGTAATGAATTGGGCATAAGAACCACCGTGAACTGGACACTGACCAAACTTGTTAAAAGCAAACAAAACCTGTAGGATGCGCCTGCAAAAAGTCTTTTGCAGGCAGTTTTAGAGTTTTAGGGTTTTAAAGTTTTAAGAAAAATCAAAGAGTTATAACTAGTGTATTGCAAAAGTTAATAACTAAAGCTACTTTTTGCAGTAGCATCCTGTAGGTGAGTTCCTGACATTTAAGACAGCAAAAATTTAGATTTACCCATTTTTTGGAAACTGATTAGCACTACTGCGAAAGTGTTATATTTAGCTTCTTAGATACTCGGGATCTGTTTAAGCCGCAACCGGTTGTCCACTGTGCGACTTGATTGTCCAGCCCTCTTATTGAGGTCTGGAGAGCAAAAGTGGGGCACCCGGCAAGGCATAAAGCTTCGTCGTAGTTTTAGTGTTTCGTCAAAGTATTTATGACTTTTTTGGCCTTTATTCTTGAATCTTCAATAGATAGGAGCCCTAAATTATGCAGGAATCAATAACTATCCCGGATATTGTGCAAGCCAAAAACCAGCGCAAACTGACCATGCTGACAGCATACGACTATCCCACCGCCCTTTTGGTGGACAAATGCGGGCTTGACATGGCGCTGGTAGGAGATTCCCTTGCCATGGCTGTCCTGGGACTTGATGATACCATGAGCGTTGATATGGACATCATGATCCACCACGCCAAAGCAGTAAGCAGGGCGTGCAAACACTCCTTGGTAATTGGTGACATGCCTTTTCTCTCCTATCAGTTAAGCACTGAGCAGGCAATACACAATGCCGGCAGATTCCTGAAAGAAGCAGGAGTGGACGCGGTAAAACTGGAAGGAGGGGAGGCTATTCTCCCTCAAGTCCAGGGCATAATCCGGGCCGGAATACCTGTACAGGGACATCTGGGCTTAACACCGCAAAGCGCCGGACAGGTCGGAGGTTTCAAGGTACAGGCCAAGACCGCCCAGGCTGCAAAAAAACTGATCCAGGATGCACAGGCACTGGAACAAGCTGGGTGCTTTAGCCTAGTGCTGGAAGCCATACCCGCGGAAATCGCAGCAAAAGTCTCCAGCGAAATCTCCATTCCCACTGTAGGTATAGGAGCCGGTGCTGACTGCGACGGTCAAGTTTTGGTTTTTCACGACCTGGTGGGACTTTTTGAAAAATTCGTACCCAAATTCGTGAAACAATACGACAACCTCTCTGAAAGTATTCAAAATGCGCTTCTGAAATACAAACAGGAAGTAGAACAGGGTGATTTTCCGGACAAAAAACACAGTTTTGCTGCTGATAAAAACATCTTGCAGGATTTGGATAAATAACGGATCACCAAGAAGCTGATTAAAATGGACAAACAAAAATTACAGAGACTATTGCAGCATCTTCCCAGTTACCCTAATTTAATGGGTAAAAAAAGATTCTTTAATGCAGCCGTGCTTATCCCGATGATTTTCTCAGGTGGTGAATATCACTTCCTGTTTCAAAAAAGGGCGGCCAATATCAGGCAGGGCGGAGAAATTTGTTTCCCCGGAGGCGAATTCGAAGCAGACACAGATGTATCCTGCAAAGAGGCAGCGATCAGGGAAACCACTGAAGAACTGGGAATCAAAAAAGAAAAGATAAATATTCTGGGCAGGCTGGATACATTCATTTCCCCGCGGGGAATTACCGTGGACAGCTTTATAGGTGAACTACTGATTTCCGACTTTTCCGGACTTACTCCAGACGAGACAGAAGTGGAAAAAATCTTCTCCATCCCTGTATCCTGGTTTGAGACCAATTCTCCGGAAGAATACCAGTTGAAAATGCAAGTCAACCCAACTTATCTGGATCAAGAAGGTAAAAGAGTGGATCTTTTGCCCATAGAAGAATTCGGATTGCCAGAACATTACAGGGAACCCTGGTCCTCGGCAAATTACAGGGTGTTGATCTATCGTACCCCAGGGGAAACTGTGTGGGGTATCACTGCGGAATTGGTCAAGGAAGTTATTGAGAAGTCGAATTAATATGAAAAGTTTTAAAGTTTTAGGGTTTTAGGGTTTTAAGGTATTAGGGTTTTAGGGTTTTAGGTGTAAGAACAAGAATTTTTCATGCTTCGTTGTGCCCGGCTAGGACTTGGAGTTAATATGAAAAAGTTTTATGTTTTAGAGTGTTAAGGTTTTAAGTAAGAAAAAGAACCAATAGCCTATTTATTCAACAAGTTGAGTACCTTTTCATGCTTCGTTGTGCCCGCCAGGGCATGGGAGTTAATATGAAAGATGTGGTTACGTAAGAATAAGAGCCTAAAGAATGATATTCAACAATTGTGAAAAATTTCTCGCTACACGGTAATGTTATTCTAAACGAACGATTGATTGATATCAATAAGTTATCTTTTTTGTCCAGTTTTTGCTTTGAAAATAAATAACCATTTAAACGCTTGATGTTTGATGTTTTATCAACTCTTTGATTTTATTTCTTGATCCAGTTGGTCAAGATTGCCCGAA
>CAJXKR010000244.1 GCA_913055815.1 uncultured Desulfohalobiaceae bacterium
CGGCTTGGAAAAACACCCGGAACATTTGGAGGCAAGGTTGTTGATTTTGCAACTCTTGGCAGAACAGGGAGATGGCGAGACTGATGAGGAGTCTTTGAACACAGTAACGGGTGTATTGGAAAGTTATCCGGATTTTTGGAGCAATTGGGCCCATGCATTGGAGAGAGAAGGGAAGAAGGATTTGGCCCTGGCCATGAGGTTTATAGGATACAATTTTTCCGGCATGGGGCTTGCTTGGTCAGATGTCTTTTATTCCGGACTTGCGAATATTTGCGAGTCTGGTTCTCCAGGGGTTCAAGAATGCCAGCAGGTGGCAAATCGCGAAGAAGCTGAAGGTCTGGAGTCTGAACAACAGAATGTTTATATGAAGGAGGCCAGTCAACTGGCAAGATCCGGTGAAGAACAATACCGAACCAAAACAATGGCAGATATTTTGGCTGAGCAGGGAGATTATGCAGAAGCCATAGATATATACGAAGAATTGTATCAAAATGCCCGGGACAAAGAAGAAAAAAAGAAATTGAAGCAAATCCTGGAACAACTCAAGGGAGAAGAGAATTTCGATGCACAAGACAGAATAAGCGGTGTGGAGGAAAGGAAGCAACAATTTGTGCAAAGATTGAGCAGCTTGGCCGGGCGTTTGGAGGCAAGGGGGGTTTAACCCGTAGTTTTTTGTTGCTGCATGCTTAATCAGGGAATATTGAATTTGAAACCCTTGTAATTGTCTACTTCTTTATTTCTTGTATTCTCCTTCGCAGTTCTTGTACTTTCTCATTCAAATTATCCACATTCTCTTGATGTGAAGCCCTTGCTTTTTCCAGATAGCTCTTTCTCTGTTTGTATTTTTTTTCCGTGGTTAAGTATTTTTCCTCTCTGTTTCGCACCATTGTTTGAAAATGCAGATAATAGTATCCCAGGATCCAGAGAGAGATTATGATCAGAAAAAACAGTGCGGTAGCAAATTTCATTGCACGTATGCCCTTTGAAATTTTCGTATTTTGCCTGAAAAAAACAGAACGGGCCTGCTTATTTGGCAATACGGTTAAATCTTTGAAAGTTCCTTCTCTTCACGCTTATGCTAATACCTGATCCCTTTTTTGATTATTGCAAATTTGTGCTTGCTAATATTTTTTTCTTATTACAGTATGGCTTCTCAAGGCCTTGAAAGAATTGCCAATGCGGTTACTGCAATGCTCTATCAGGAATTGCCCTTGAGTTTCGATCTAACATAATTTGCTGTAGCCAAGTTGATGATGTTTAATAAAATAAGCGCGTCAACAATGTGCATGGAGGAATTGTTGTTTTCAAGATAGTTTTGTGCCTTTTGCAACTGTGCGCTACTAACTATATTTTCTTGTAACAAAATCGTTTCTGCTGATAATGATTCTGATTGCTCCTTGGACTGCTTTGCTGCGGCTTCTTCTTGTTCCAGTTGAATGACAGATTTTCTCAGCCTGTCTTCCTGGTTTTTTAATTCTTTAACTTCATCGCTTAGTTCTTGAATTTCTTTGTACATGTTGTCTTCGCTCGCCTTGAGGGTAGCTATTCTTGTATAGGCTTTTGAACGTAACAATACGTATATACCGGCATCTGTGAGTGCAAAGAAGAGTATTAAGCCTAATATGATTAATAATTGCATAAATATTACATCCTTAATGTCCTCTTATACCTTAATAGAAAAATAAATTCAACGAATAATCTTTTTTGTTTTTAAATAACTTCAAATTTGTTTTTTGGGAATTACAATTATATCAGTAACTAGTATGTAAATATGCACAATAGACAAAATCTGGTGTGGAATACCAGGTTTGGGCTAGTTTGTAATCATTATACTTTAAGGGAAAGTGCACTATGAAAATGGATTCTGTCAAATTGGCTTCATTGTCGATTCTTATTGTTTTTTGTATTGGATGCGGGCCGATAAATTCTGTTTTTTCCGGGGTTAAACATTTTTTCTTTCCGAAAAAAATAGATTTGCAAAAACAAGCAAATGTTTCCGAGGCGGAAAAAAACTTGGCCAATTTATTTGCAGTTGGCGAGGAAAAATTGCATTTTATGCTTCGGAAATTAAATACTTTTGAAAAAAATGATCCCCAGATGGAGGCGGATTATTTTTATCAGGAATTTGAATGGGTGGAATGGGTGGCTGTTACTGATTTACAAGGTGGAGTTGAAGACAGGTATCCTTCGACTGCAAAACAACAAATTGGAATCAAGGACCTACAGAAAAGCGTACAGAAAAAATTTCCCAGAAAAATGCAATTTAAACTTGCCCCAGACGGTTCCGGGTCAGATATTTGTGTTTTTAAACCGTTACATAAAGATTATTCTTTGGATGGATACATTGTTGTAGGAGTGGATTTTGATTCCTTACTGCAATATAATTCAGATCCGGAAAAGCTTGTGGTGTTGACACCTGAGAGGGTCCTATGGTCCGGGAAATATAAAGGATTGAACACGGAAATTATACAACAGGATTGGGAAAGAAAACTGAAAAATAAAGTCAAGGGAAAAATAAAAATACACGATCAAAAGTTTTTCTGGTTTGCTAGATATATTGGAGTAGATCCGATTGTGTATGTATTGAAAAATCCTTGATACAGGAACTATTTTTATGCATGAAAGAAACAGACAAGGAGGTTTTCCATGCGCCAAATCACTGTAACAGAGCATTTACTTTTGCATCAGAAACAGGAGCCCATGGCCACCGGACGTTTGACTCGTTTGTTAAACGAGTTGATATTGTCTGCAAAGATTATTTCCCGGGAAGTAAACAAGGCCGGACTTGTAAATGTCCTTGGCAATACAGGTGAAATCAATACTCAGGGCGAAGAGGTGCAGAGGCTGGACGAGTTTGCCAATAGTGTGATCATACATAGAATGCAAAGGACCGGAATGCTTTGTGCCATGGCTTCGGAAGAACAGGACGGGTTGATTGACATTCCGGAAAGATTTCCCAAGGACGAATACTTTTTGGTTTTCGATCCCTTGGACGGTTCTTCCAATATAGATGCGAATGTCAGTATTGGCACTATTTTTTCCATCTATAAAACCAAATACGATCTTCAAGGACAGGTTGAACTCTCTCAATTATTGCAAAAGGGAAGCGAACAGGTAGCCGCCGGATACTTTATCTATGGTTCCTCCACTATGATGGTTTATACCACCGGACGCGGTGTTGATGGATTTACCCTGGATCCAGGCGTAGGAGAATTCTTGTTGTCCAATCCCAATATCCAGATACCGGAGCAGGGTAATCTGTACTCTGTAAACGAAGCCTATTGGCACTATTGGGATAGTTTGACCCAAAGGGCGGTATCGATTTTCAAGGATCCCAACAGCGACCTTGGCAAATTGTATAGTTTGAGATACATTGGTTCACTGGTAGCGGATTTCCACAGGAACCTCCTCTACGGAGGAATCTTTATGTATCCCATCGACTACAGGGATCCCAAGAAACCCAAGGGGAAGCTGAGGCTCATGTGTGAATGTGCGCCTTTGGCCATGGTGGTGGAACAAGCCGGTGGCCTGGCTACCGACGGCAAAAACAGGATATTGGATTTGGAGCCCAATGAATTGCATCAAAGAACCCCTCTTTTCATTGGTTCCAAGAACGACGTGCTCAAGGTTCAAGAGATATTCGAGCAGGGATCGTAATTTTTGGAAATTTGTTCCTCGGTTGTATCCAGAGGGGGGTGGAATAACTAAATGATCACCTTGGGAATAGAGACCTCTTGTGACGAGACCGCAGTTGCACTGTTGGATAATCAGGAAATAATAAACCAGGGCATAGCTTCCCAAGAGAATTTACACTCCCTTTTCGGAGGGGTGGTTCCTGAACTGGCATCCAGGGAACACATGCGTCTTTTGCCGTTATTGATCGACTCGGTGTTTGATCGCGCAAGGATGGTAATGGGCGATGTTGACAATGTAGCAGTGGCTAGAGGGCCTGGCCTGTTGGGAAGTCTTTTGGTGGGGTTGGGTATGGCCAAGGGATGTGTCCTCAGTACCGGTGCCAATTTAGTCGGGGTCAATCATTTAATGGCCCATTTGTTGGTCACTGAAACGCAAGAGCGTATAAGATTCCCGGCTTTGGGTGTTTTGATTTCCGGAGGGCATACGCAATTATACAAGATGAACTCCCGTTTCGATCTGGAATTGATAGGCAGGACCCTGGACGACGCCATGGGCGAGGCCTTTGACAAGACCGCCAAATTGTTGAACCTTCCTTATCCGGGTGGGAAATATATAGATAAACTTGCCGGTTTGGCAGAACCTGACAAGGATTTGCTTCCCAGCCCGAATTTGGATAATCGGAATCTGGATTTCAGTTTTAGCGGGATAAAAACTGCAATATCCAATTTTTTGAAAAAGAATGATTTGAGCTTGTCCAAGATGGATCCAGAGCCCGATATTGAGAATATAGCTTTGCAAAATCCTGATGTGGCAAAACTTTGCGCCTCTTTCAACTGGAGTATGGCAAAGACTTTGTATACCAAGGTCAAGCGGGCATTGGACAAGGAAAATGATATACAAACCATTGTCATGGCAGGAGGAGTGGCCTCCAATCATTTCTTGCGGGAGAAAATGAGCCAATTGGCAGGGGAATATTCAATTTCCCTGTTGCTTCCCAGTCCGAGCCTGTGTACAGACAATGCAGCTATGATTGCATATACCGGTTTTTTGCTTGCAAAGCGGGGTTATGTCCACGACTTGAGTTTAGAAGGTATACCCAGGGGAAAATCTATTCCGTGGGATTATAACAATACGACTTGACACTCCTTTTGATGATTCTTATTATAGCTTTTTATTTTGTTGAATATGTACAATACGAGCTTTGCGATGGATGATCCGTCAACGCAATTGAGAAAATTTTTAAGCACATAGGTTTAAGAACGAATCAAAGAAAACATGATTATTATTAAGGAGAATTAATATGCCAAATGCAGTAAACGACAGCAATTTCGAATCCGAAGTTCTGCAGAATGACACACCTGTTTTGATCGACTTTTGGGCACCCTGGTGCGGACCCTGCAG
>CAJXKR010000245.1 GCA_913055815.1 uncultured Desulfohalobiaceae bacterium
AAAGTAATGGTATTGGCCATGCTGACAATGGACATGTCATTTTTTAATCCGGTTTGAAAAGAAACGATATGGGGGTGGATTTTTTCCAGCATGTTGGGATGAAAAACCAGATACATCAGGTGGATGTTGGACAGAAAGATTTGATATAGCGGCCAGGGCGGATATTGCAAGAATTTTAAGAAGGTGATTGAATATCTCCCGATTCTGGGATTGGGGAACAGTAAACTACTGGAAAACAAAGCCACGGTAAAAGAAGCTATCGCTCCCAGCACCAAAAGCAAAGCATCTGTTTTACCAGACAGGATAAACCAGAGAATGTACATCAATATGAAAGTCAATACTATTGAAAACACCCTGTCTTTGAGATTGGCCTTATGGCTGGGTTCGGCTGTTTTTGAGATCTCCTCCAGCTCTTCATGTATATATTCTTCTTGTTCCGCCATAAAATCCTTTATATGCCAGAATTTCACATAATCGATATTACTTGCTTAAATAAACAACTAAAGCAAGCTAATGTAGATAATAAGTATCTTTTTTCCAGCGGATTGTCAATATATCCATAAGTAAAGCGGTAAGTTGACTATGTTAGTGCCTTGTCTTTTCAATGCTTGACTTCATGCATCTGACCTACCAGATGCGCCTGCAAAAAGTCTTTTGCAGGCAGTTTTAGAGTTTTAGGTTTTTCTCGCTACTTCGTAGTCGAGATTGCCAAAGTTTTAAAAAAAATCAAAGAGTTATAACTAGTGTATTGCAAAATTTAATAACTAAAGCTACTTTTTGCAGTAGCATCCTACCACAGATAACCGGCAATACCAAAATCCTATTGAAATCAATTTGACAATTTTTTTTCAACTGATATTTTTTTGGAGTTAATAGTATTGCATATTTTCAGTAGCAGATTTATTATACACTTAATTCAATCTGTGGAGTAGCCTATAACGCGACTGCTGAAAGGCTGCAGGTTGCTTTATAGTGGCTCGCTACTGTGTAGTCGAGATTGCAATAATATTAAAATTTTATGTAAAATCAAGTAGTTATAACTAGTATATTTCAAAGTCTAATAGCTGAAACTAATTTTTGCAGTGGTATCCTATATGTCCAAGGAAATATCAACTCAAGATGAGAGCTTGAATGGAATGGACGACATTAGCAATATATTTTCCATATCTCCCATCGGAATATTTATTTTCCAGGGGGGGAAAATAAAGTTCGCCAACCAGGAATCCAGCAATATAACCGGATATAGCTGCCAGGAACTAATAGAATCAGATAGCTTGAGCCTGATTCCTTCGGAGGAAAAAGTATATACCCAGGAAAAAATAGAGGAGATGCTAAGACATAAAAAAAGCATGCCTTTTCTGACCAAGATTGTACACAAAAACAGGGAAACCAAGTACCTGCTTTTAACCGTGTGTAATATACAGTATCAGGGCAGCCCCGCCACCTTGGCTTATTTTTTCGATACTACCGAACAGGAGAGACTCAAGGAAGCCTTAAAGACCTCGGAGGAAAAATTCTACAAGGCCTTCAGGGCAAGCCCGGACTGGGTGGTAATCAGCACTTTTGACGATGGGGTGTATCTGGAAGTCAATCAAGCCTTTCTTCAAACTACAGGCTATGAGATGCAAGAGGTAATAGGCAAGACTTCAGTGGATCTGGGCATATGGGAGGACCCACGAGAGAGAGATGAATTGCACGGAATCCTGCAGGAATACGGCAGGGTTTCCAATGCCGAAGTAAAATTCCGGACTAAACAGGATCAACTCCTTCACGTACTTTGGTCTGCAGAAGTTATAGAATACGGGGGCCAAAAATGCCTGATCGCTATTACCAGGGATATAACCCATAGGAAACTGGTAGAGCAGGAAAGGTTAAACCGGGAGAAATTGCAAGGAGTACTTGAGATTGCAGGAGCTACTTGCCATGAAATGAACCAACCCCTGCAAAATATCTATTTTATTTTGGACGATATGCTGGATAAATACCAGGATAAGCAGTTGTATTACGAACTCAAGGAACAGATAAAAAGGCTGAAAGAGACAACCAGCAAATTACAAAACATAACCAAGTACGAAACCAAGGACTATATTCAGGGCAATCAAATAATAGATATAGACAAGGCTTCTTTCCAATGCCCTATCAATCCCGACTTACAAGGAGACAAGTCCCAAACAGACTGATATTCCGCAGTTAAAATATACCCCCCAACTTATTGCTGGCTAGATATATAAATCCTATTTTCAAATTTTGGAGTAATAGCCCAAAAATCAGGCTGCACCTGTTGAATACATTGGCACCCCGTTTTCCTTTTGATCCCGGACAATCAATTCCCGCAATCTCCTGCTAACAGGACCTACTCGCGTTTCGTTCACAGGTGCGTTATTGAAACTAACAACACTCAGTGCATCGATGCTGGTACCCAGAAGGATAACTTCCATGGCCTCGTGAATCTCTTCCTCATGCACCCTTCTGTACTCGATATCCACTTCAGCTTTAACAAGCTCCAGGGCCCGAATTAGCGTAGTTCCCGGAAGGGCCCTTCTCAACTCCGGTACTACGAGTTTTCCCTCTGATGTAACGATACAAACATTCTCGGTAGCTCCCTCCACCAAGTACCCTTGCTTGTCGAAACAAAAGGGGTAATCGTTTCCGTTCAGGACCGCTTCCCTCTTCATCAGGACATTGGGCAAATAATCCACACTCTTGATTTGCGAGAGGTAACCCTGCTTGGGAGGAATTTGGGTCTTATAAGCCTTTACACCCTGCTCCCACATCTCTTCGGAATAAACCGGATGCTCTCTGGTAACTATGTACAAACTTGACTGGGGGCATTCTCTGAAATCCACTGAAAATCCCCCTGGCCCCCTGCCTATGAAAAGGGATACCAAACCCTTTTCGCAAGCTGTAGAGGCACAAACTTCCAGGACCAGTTTCCGGATTTCATCCCATGAACAAGGCGGCTGCAAAAAAATGGTGCTACAGGACTTTTTCATCCTCTCCAAATGGGCATCCAATTGGTAAATTCCTGAACACACGAACTTCAGGGTCTCGAAAACACCGTCCCCGCGATGTACCAGATGGTCGTCCATGGGGATATAAAGCAACCTGGGATCCTTGCATATCACTCCCAGCCTGTGATCGTAAAAGGCCAGGATTTTCTCCACCCCGGGCCTGTCTATAGTCAACAATCTGTGCAAATATTCCTGCGTGTCTACAATCTGAGTCAATTTGATCCCCTTATGGCATTTGACGCCTTATTTGCTGAGCAAACCTTTATCCAGGATTTCCTCCGCGATCTGTACTGTGTTCAAAGCTGCTCCCTTGCGGATATTGTCCGCAACCACCCACATATCCAAGCCATTTTCTAGACTGGTATCTTCCCGGATGCGTCCCACGTAAATATCATCTTCACCAGTAGCCTGAATTGCAAGAGGATAGATCTTTTCCCGCGGGTTGTCCAACACTTGTATCCCTGGTGCCTCGCTCAGTATAACCCGGGCATCACTGGCTGATATCTTTTCCTTGGTCTCCACGTTAACAGCCTCGCTGTGGCCATAAAACACCGGGACCCTAATCGTTGTTGCACTCACTTTTATGGATTCGTCCATTATTTTCCTGGTCTCGTTGACCATTTTCATCTCTTCCTCTGAATAATCGTTTTCTGTAAAATCACCTATTTGAGGAAGACAGTTGAATGCAATCTGATAAGGATAAACATTGCATTCCACATCCTGCATATTGAAAAGGGACCTGACCTGATTCTGCAACTCATCCACCGCCTTTTGGCCGCTACCGGAAACAGCCTGATAAGTGGAAACCACAACCCGGGTGATTGTCCCCTTGTCGTGAAGCGGTTTTAAAGCCGCCACCATTTGGATGGTGGAACAATTGGGATTTGCTATAATGTTATTATGGGAATACAGGGCTTCGGAATTGACTTCCGGAACTACCAGGGGGACTTCCGGATCCATCCTCCAGGCACTGGAATTATCCACAACTACACAACCTTCCTTGGCAGCTATGGGGGCAAATTCCCTGGAAGAACTCCCGCCTGCCGAAAACAGGGCCAATTGTATGTCTTGGAAGGAATCCTCGGTCATTTCCTCTACCACTATCTCCCCGTCCTTGAAAGGCAATTTGGTCCCGGCGGACCTGGAAGACGCCAGGGCCCTAACCTGCGAGGCGGGGAATTCCCTTTCCTCGAGTATGCGCAGCATTTCCCTGCCAACTGCACCGGTTGCTCCGGCAACACCCACAACTAGCTCCCGATCACTCATCTGCATTTTACCTCCTGCTTGATTTATTTTTGATTATTGATTTTTTTGTTCATGACTAAACGGAGAAAGAGTCTCCAGCTTTCGATGGATTGAGAAAGTATTGCAAATTCACTTGACAAGTTATTTCACTATTTCAGCTTGTTATATAAATCCAACTGAATTTTGTGACAATAGGTCAAGTTCATAAAATTGAGTATTTTTCCCGGCAGAAGCTGAATTTTGCCAACATGATGCAACTGCAACAAATATAGTTCCCAGGATTTAGTCAGAGGTCACGTTTCATAACTTTTTGATTTTTCTGTCTTCTGTCATCTGTGTTCTCTCCTCTGCGCCTGCAAAACGATTTTTTGCAGGAGCATCCTACATAGCGGCACTGGCAATCTTGAATATGGGGAGATACATGCTGACCACCATACCTCCTACAACTACACCCAAGAATACGATCATTATCGGTTCAATCAAGGATGTAAGCGAGTCCACCGCCACATCCACTTCACTGTCATAAAAATCGGCAACTTTATACAACATGGTGTCCAATGCACCAGTGGACTCCCCAATTGACACCATGTGTATCACCATGGGAGGGAATACACCGGTTTCCTCCAAGGGCTCGCTTATTGTCTGGCCTTCCGCAATGCTCTTCTTGGCCTCCAACACCCCGTTTTC
>CAJXKR010000246.1 GCA_913055815.1 uncultured Desulfohalobiaceae bacterium
GAAAAATTCTTTATTTCACAACCTAACCCACGTTAGCAAGATGGTAGGCCTATTTTTTTTCAACCATAATGTCTTAATCACTTAATAACTTAACCACTTTCTTAAAGCTTTTAGCTTTCAGCTTTGAACTTTTTACGCCTTGTCCTTTTCCTGGTGTACCAGCTTTTCCGCCAGGGCCAGTTGTGATTGTCGATCTTTGCACCAACCGTCAATATTTGCTTCCAGGATCTTGGTCAATATCCTGTTGTAGGCTGGCCCCGGGGTGAGTCCCATGACCTTCAAGTCTTTTCCGTTGACTTCTATTTGTTCGTGTTTTAGCTGGCTCAGATAATAGGATATATTCTTTCTTATGTTTTCAATCTTGCTGGAGGCCATAATATAGAGGCAGCCCTCCACAGGGAGTGACTCCAGGATAAAATAAAGTTGGCTCCAGGAGGAAGACTCGTTCTTGTGCCATCTGAACAGTCTTTCCCTGGCAGTTTGTACCTCCTGGCGCAAGCGGGTAAATGCATCCAGTTCCTTTTTGTGGAAATTGAAGCGCCTGCAGATCATTTGTACCTGGTCCTGGTTGCAACCAGTCAAAAGTCCCAGGAAAAAGACTTTCCATGTTTCAGGAGTAGGGGAGGTGTACAAGAGTTCGTACCAATCCAGGATTTTCTTGATACTTTCCAGTATTTTTTCCTTTCCCTGGTTCAATTTCAGCTCCGGGTGGATGGCCTGCAGCATGTTGTATTTTTCCATGCGGGTCAGGCAGGTAAGCGGTGAAGATTCCTCGAATATGAGTTTCAGTTCCTGAAATATTCTGTTTCCGGACAATTTGTGGAACATATTAAGATAAAGGGCATTCTTTATAAGTCTTTCAGTCTGAACCCCGATCCGGAAATCAAAACGCTGCTCGAAGCGTATGGCGCGCAGGATCCTGGTAGGATCCTCCACGAAGCTCAAGGAATGCAGTACCCGGATAACCTTGTCCTTGATATCTTTTTGTCCGCCGAAAAAATCCACCAGTAATCCGAAATTTTTCGGATTGAGCTGTATGGCCAGGGAATTCATGCTGAAGTCCCGTCTGAACAAGTCCATTTTTATGGAGGAGAGTTCCACGGTAGGCAGGGCAGCGGGATGTTCGTAATATTCCATCCTGGCGGTAGCAACATCTATCCGTTGGTTGTCCGGTAGTATCACCACTGCTGTTTTGAATTTCTTGTGCGACCTGAATCTGCCTCCCCATTCGTTGGACAGGGCTTCGGCGAACTTTATACCGTTTCCTTCCACAACCAGATCTATGTCCAGGTTGGGTCTGTGCAGCATGATGTCCCGCACAAACCCTCCGACTGCATATACATTGTAGTCCATTTTACGGGCTAGTTCACCAGCCTTTTGCAGCAGCTTGAATATATCTTCCGGAAGCCGGGTTTTCATAAGGGCCTTGAGGTTCTTGTTTGAATGATTGCCCGAATTCAGTGTTTCCGGGATCCTGGCCGGTTCGTCCACCAGTGTGTTTATCAGGTCGGTACGGGTAATAACCCCGATGATGTGTTCGTTTTCAACCACTGGGACCAGCCTTTGTCCCTGATTGATTATTATTTCCATTACTGTATACAGACTGTCTTCCCTGGTAACAATAGAGAAGGAATACAGCATGTATTCCTTGACTTCGAATTCTCCCAGGCCGTGATTTCTGGCCCTTTCTGCCAGTTGATGCTCCAGGATCCCCATGCATCTTTTCCCTCCGGCCTCCACTATGGGTATTGCCTTTAGTCCGAATCTGGTCATGGCTTCTGCAGCCCTGGAAATGGTATCTTCCTGGGTGATAGTTATAGGAGGGCTGGACATAAGGGAATTGACCTTGATCTGGGGGTTTATGTGGGAATAGAGCAGGCCGAACAACTCGTCCCTGACCTGAACCAGGGTCTTGGACTTGATCGTGGCGGAAGCGGCAAAGGAGTGACCTCCGCCTCCCAGGGAGGAGCATATGGTGCCGGCGTTTACGCTGCTCAATTTGCTTCTGGCAACTACGTGTATCCGGTCCTGCATCCTGGCCAAGGCGAAAACTACTTTTATATTCTCTATCTCCATCATCTTGTGTATAAGTATTGCAAAGTCCTGGACGTATTTTTCAGTGCTCACCTCGGTGATACATACTTCCACATTGTTTATGGTGTGGGTTTGTGCAGTTTCCAAAAGCGTGTTCAGTATGGATACCTGCTCGGAACTGAGTTCCCTGTTCAAAAAGTCGGATATGAATTCTATATCCATGCCAGCGGATTTCAAGTCTGCTGCAGTCCGCAAATCGTGTTCCGTAGTTGAGGAAAAGGTGAAGCATCCTGTATCTTCGTAAAGTCCCAGACCCATCAGCGTGGCCTGTTCCGGGGAAGGGAAGATCCCCTTTTCCACAAGCAGGGAGTAGAGTACGGAAACCGTCGCCCCCCAGGGCCGGACCAGTTTGTAGGTGGCGGGGATATCTTCCTCTGAATCCGGGTGATGGTCAAAGATATGGATCTCGACATCCTGCTTTTCCAGCAGATGGGATATATGAGGAACCCTGTCGGAATGAGCGGTGTCACATATTACGATGGTATTTACAGACTCCGGATCAATATCCTTGTAGGTGTAAAAGTTGAGCAGGTAGGTTGCACTTTGGATGAAAAAATCCCTGAGGCTTTGTTCCTGGCTGCCGGGAATGATCAGGACAGCTTCCGGGTAGAGCATCTGTGCGGCTACCATGGAGGAAAGGGAGTCGAAATCCGCATTGGTGTGTGCAGTTATTATCGTGGGTGCTTTAATTTTGGAGTTCATAATCAGGATGTTTTTGTGAACGGGGATGATATTTTTTGTGAATTTCCAATAGCCGGTTTTGCTGAACATGGGTGTATATTTCCGTGGCACTGATGTCGGCATGGCCGAGCAAAAGCTGGACGGAACGCAAATCAGCCCCGCCTTCCAAAAGGTGGGTTGCAAAAGAATGCCGGATTGTATGCGGGGATATATTCCTGGTGATCCCGGCTTGTTGGGCGTAACGCTTGATCATTTTCCAGATTCCCTGTCTGGAGAGTGATCTTCCGGAGCGGTTCAAGAAAATGGCTTCTTCCTTGGGATAAAACCATTCCCTCCAGTTGGAAATAAAGTTGTCCAAAAATTCGTGGGCCTGTTTGTATATGGGTACTAGACGTTCTTTTTGGCCTTTTCCACGTATTTTTAGGATACCGGACTGGTCGTCGAAATCCAGGGGCAGTAGGTTGCAAACTTCGGATACTCTAAGTCCGGCGGCATACATGAGCTCCAGTATGGTGCGGTCCCTGTAACCCAATTTTGTGGAACAGTCCGGTTGTTGCAGAATTTTGCCGATATTTTCCTGGGACAGGACTTCAGGCAGTAGCTTGTTTATTTTTGGGTTGTCAAGGAGCCTGGCAGGATTGTAATTTGTCCAGCCTTGTTCATAAGTATAATCGAAGAACATCCGAAAGGTGGAAAGCCGTCTGGACACGGAACGGCTAGTGATTCCCTTTTTGCGCAGGTATAGGAAATAAAGGAACAGGCTTTGTTCGTCTATGTCTTCCATTCCGTGTGATTTGCTTTGCAGGAATGAAAACAGGTCGTACAAGTCCCTGGAATAAGATTCTATACTATTTTCCGTGAGTCCCTTCATCACCAGGAGGAATTCTATATATCCGTCAATCCAGGGATGATTGACCTCTTTGCCGGAATTGGATTCGAGATTCATAACCTAGTCCTTTAATGCTTTGATAAGCATTGCTTTAGATCTGTATTCGCCACTTACCAACTAGTGCTTTGTCACACATACTTTGTCTCTTTTACAATAATCTCATTCCGGCGAAGGACGGAATCTAGAAAAACAGAAAGAGACTGTATCCCGGATCAAGTCAGCCGGGATGACAGGGTCGCAATTAACTTGCTTATTCTGACCAACATTTAAAGTGTGACAAGACGCTAGTTATTGTCAATATGTCAGGTTTCAAACAGGGGTTAGGTTTTCAAGTTCAGGTTTTCAGTTAATCAAAGAGATTAGCAGAAACCCTCATGCTAGCTTTTTGATGGAATGAAATCAATTATTATTTTAAAACTTGGCATTCTGTTTTAAGTGTTTGGAACATCAATTTTAAAGAAAATTATTGCCTAAAACTTGGCAAAGGGAGAAATTTTCACTATAGTACCGGGGAGTTCGTGGATTTGCATCCGGATTTGGGGTGTTTTGCAGATTACCAATATCAAAAATTCTATAGGTTGTTATGATACAGACATACATCAGCTTGGGGAGCAATCAGGGTGATACCTTATATAATCTGGACTGGGCCAAGAGTCGTGTCCTGGAGATGGAAGGGGTACATCCGGGGAAAAGTTCAGTGGTTTATTTCACTGAGCCTCAGGGAGTCAAGGAGCAATCCTGGTTTGCGAATCAAGTGATAAGCGTCTTCGTGGATGCTGAACCTAATCCGGGAGAATTGTTGAAAGAATTGTTGCGAATTGAGGACAGTATGGGTAGAGTCCGGACAGAACGCTTCGGACCCAGGATTATGGATCTGGATTTATTGCTCTTCGGAAACATGGAAATTGAGACCAGAGACTTGGTGCTGCCTCATCCCAGGATGCATCAAAGGGCTTTTATCCTGGTTCCGTTGATGGATATTGATCCGGTTTTGTCACTGCCAAGCGGTCAAAGACTGGAGGATTTTCTGGCCAGGTTGGATTACAGTGTTTCCGGGAATAAGATATGGCAGGACTGATAGCACGGTGTAGGTTTTTGAATCAGGATTAGAATGTAATGGGAATCAAAATTAACTTAGTTTTAAGGTGGGGATATGTTAAGGATATTGATTTTTGTAGCTGCTGCTTTTTTTCTGTATAAGTTCTTTATTGGGGACAAAAAGAAGAAAATGGAAAAACAAAAACAGGAACAGGAGAATTTGTCCCATTC
>CAJXKR010000247.1 GCA_913055815.1 uncultured Desulfohalobiaceae bacterium
CTTGTCATTCCTGCGAAGGCAGGAATCTAGAAAAAGAAACTGGATTCCGGCCTGCGCCGGAATGACGGATAAAAAAATGAACTTTCGTTGTAGCACTAAGATTATTTTATGCTTACCCCCAATCTTGGGACAATTCCAAAATTAGAATTGCTGGACCAAAATGAACATTTTTTAAAATTAGAATTGTTAAGTCGAAAAAACTTTTGTTGCGAGGATGATTGTTCACTGCTAAAGTCTAGCTCACAGGTAGCAGACACCATGTTTTGAACTGCTCGCAGAGGTGAAAAGGTAATTTTATTTCCGGAGAAACCGGCTAATAATAAAAATATGCCCGGGGAGAAAAATGGGGATTAGGGATAAGATAAAATGGCTGTTTACAAGAAATTCTGAAAACAGACTGCAAGAGCCGATATATCAATGCCTGCAGAAGATAGAGGACGTAGAGGAGAGGCTGGGCAAAATGCAAAAAAGGGAACGAAGGCACACTCAACTTCAGGAAGCCATGTACGAGGAATTCTCTGCTAAGCTGAATAATCTCCAGAACCAGATTGACGCCGAGTTTCCCCTTGATTCAGTTTACGATTTCGCACTTGGTTTTGCCCTGTATGCACAGGAGCACAGTGACCAGGACCCTGCACTGGAGCGGCTCTGGCACAAGTTCAACACCATGCTCGCAGATTTGGGAGCAGAGATCATTCTGGACCGGAACAAAGCATTTGACGATTCCAGGCACCAAGCCTGCGACACTCGTTTTGACCCGGGGCACCCCGAGGGAGTGATCCTGGATGTGGTTCAGCCCGGGATCAAGCTTCATGATCAGATCAAGAAGCCAGCTGTGGTAGTAGTTAATCAATCCTCCCTTGAAAAACAGGCTTGATCCGTATTTTTTGAAAACCATTTATCTGTTGGAGTTGTTATGTCCAATATTTTCGGTATAGATTTCGGGACCACCAATTCCTGCATTTCCAGGCTGAACAAAGGCAACCCCGAAGTTGTCAGTATTGATGGTTCCCCTATTGTACCCTCCATAGTCAGTTTTACCGACCAGGAGACAATTGTGGGACAAAGGGCCAGGAACAGGGCCCTGCTTTATCCCGAGGATACCATGGCCTCCATCAAGAGAAGCATGGGGATGGACACCGGTTTTCATATCCGGGGTAAATCCTATACCCCTGAGGATATTGCGGCTATGGTACTGAACTATCTAAAGACACAAGCCGAGCAGGCCTGCCAAACCACTGTGGAGCACACGGTGATCACTGTACCCGCCTATTTTTCCGATGCACAGCGCAGGGCCACGAAGAAAGCTGGTGAATTGGCCGGGCTCAAGGTGGAGAGGATCCTCAATGAACCTACAGCTGCTGCCATTTTTTACAACCAACTCGGACTGCTGGACAGTGAAGATGGGGAACAGCAGGTACTGGTTTATGACTTGGGCGGGGGGACCTTTGACGTTTCCGTGCTCAGGATGGGGGAATTGACCGAGGTTTTGGCCAGCACGGGCAACACAGAACTGGGAGGGGATGATTTCGACAATTTGCTGGTCAATTACCTGCTGGAACATATATTGGATAACCGGGGAATTGATTTGAACGGGCACCGCCCGGCAAAGGCCAGGCTCAAGGATGCCTCGGAAAAGGCCAAGATCCAGCTTTCCACTCATGCCTACACCCAAGTGGATGAAACCATGATCCCCACACCACAGGGTGAATTCCTGGACCTGAATCTGGAACTGGACAGGCCCGCCCTGGAAAACATGATTTCCGATTACTTGAGGCAAACCAGGCTGGAAGTGCACCGGGCGCTCAAGGAGGCCAACCTGCAGGCAGAGACGATAGACAAGGTCCTGCTGGTGGGAGGCACTACGCGCATGCCGGCTGTAATTCAGCTATTGGAGGAAGATTTCGGGCAATCCCGTATGCCTGTGGTAGATCCCGACCTGGGAGTGGCCAAGGGTGCAGCTATTCAGGCCGGTATCATCGAGGGTTCGCATATACACCAGGTACTGATTGATGTTACCTCGCACACTCTGAGTACAGAGGCCCTGGTGGATCCGTTCAACTTCCAGTTGCAATGCGTGCCCATAATCCCCAGGAACACCCAGATCCCTGTGACGCGCTCGGAGTCGTTTTGCACCGTAAGTGACTATCAGGAGAGGGTGGAAGTCAAGGTCTACCAGGGTGAGTCCCGTGAGCCGGAAGAAAACAGCTTTATCGGTTCCCTGGATCTGGACTTGGTCCCAGCGCCTGCAGGAAGCACGGTGATAGTGGAATACAGCTACGACCTGAACGGAATTATTCACGTCAAGGTGGAGCAAAAGGGATACAGCAGGAAAAGGGAAGTAGACCTGAACGCCTATAAGCAAGATCAGGTCTTTGTATCCCTGGGAAAAGATATGGACGACCCGGAGGAGCCGGACACAGCTGTTGAGGAAGGTTTGGAAGCAGAAAACAATCAAGTCCTGACCAACTTTATCCTGCAAAAGGCCCGCAATCGGTTGCAGGAAACAGAAGACCCGGAAATCTCCGGAAAACTGCGGGAGTTGATCCACAACTATGAACAGGCCCTTGCCTCTGATGACGAGGACGAGGTAGACTCCACAGAAGAGGACTTGATTGACTTCATGGAACAAATAGACATGGACGATGACCAATGAGCAAGCAAAGCAAAGGCAATAAAAAGAAGAAAAAAGACAAGTCCGGCAGTGCTTCTTCCTCAAAAAAAGGTATAGGAGCCAAGCTGGAATCCTATTGGAAAGGGGGGCGTTACGGGGAGTACCTGACCCTGTATCAACGCCACTGGCAAAAGGCAAAGGAGACTGATGCAGCCCGCTATTTCCAGGCAGCTGTATACAACTCCCTGCTCCAGGCCCTTTTTGAGCATCGGGATTTCAGCCTGTTGAGCTCCCTTTTGAATACAATAGGCAAGACAAGGGAGGAGCTCTCGGAAGACAACCGGGCATGTGTGCAAATAGCCCGGGTTGCCTACAATCTGGAGTATTCCAAGGCTGACCATAGCCAAATGCGCAATCTGCCCCTGGTTTCCTCAGGGCCATTCAGGAGGCTAAGGGATCATTTGGCCAACCTGCCGGAGAGGACGAAAGAATCCTCAGGATTGCGGGAATATTTGCAAGGAACCCGGGAACGGGCTAAAAAAGGGGAAAAGCCCTATGCACTTGCCGGAAGGATGCAGAAACAGTTCAAGTCCTTGCTGGACCAGGAGTTCGCCCCTTCTTCAGTCACCCCTTTTACCCAGCTCAAAAAGACAGTCGAGGAACTGGAGCAACTGCTGGCAGGCCAGGGAGAGGGCAAATGGGTCCTGCGGGATGCAGCCATCCTGGCGGATCTCATGCGGAGCATGTATAAAGATCCCTGGCTTTATGCCCGGGAGGAGCAATTAATTTTGTTCCTGCAGCAGAACAGGTTCAAGTTCAACAACCACACCCTGATCTTGGATATGCTAAACGGGGTGTTCAAGATAGGCAGGTACTATTACGGCGGGGATTGGGAACAGAGAATGCGTATATCCTTGAGCTCTTTTTGGCCCCAGCTCTTGCAGGGACTGCCTGAATACGCCCAAAAACAGATTGTGGTGCAAAATAGCTTGAAGAACAGACCTTCGGACGAGAATGAATCGGAATTGAGCAACAGCCTCAAGGCCATGTTGAGAACAGACCAGGATATCTGGACTCAGCGGGAGAGGTATGTGCTGGTTATTAGCTGGCTCAAGCACATGGCCCAAAACTCGGATAAACTGATGAACAATCTGATGAGGTTTTTCCTGGATGAAAAAGTGGCTGGAGAGGCTGCCAGGGAACTGGAAAACCAGGCAGTACAAGCCACTGATTGCCTGTTGGAAGTATTTCGAATGCATCGGCAATTGGGACTGACCGGGACTGCAGCCCTGGAAAACTGTCAACAGCTCTGGGAAAGGTGTGTTGATCTCGCTCCCCTGGACATATCAAAGCAGAAATGGCACGAGCTGTGTGAACAGATGCTCGCCCAGCCCCTGACCTCTGCCAGGTACCTGTACTTGTTGTACAAGGGTGCGGAAGAGGAACTCCCGTTTTTGAATGCCTTGAAGGAGCATATTTATCAGTCCAGGGGCCTGTTGAAGCTGAGCCAGGAAGATATCCACTCCCTCAAGGATCTCCTGCTCAAGTCGAATCCGGAACAAACCCTGCAGAAATGGAGAGGCTGCCTGGAACAGCCGGATCTCACCGCCCTTTCCGAAAGCATACTGCTGGAGCTGTACAAGGAATCTCTCGAGCACGAGCCAGACCCCTTTCTTGATGACGGACCAATCTGGTTCAATATTTCCAGGGAACTGATGCGGGAACTCTCGCTTCAGGTCAGTGAAGAATTTCCCTTGCGGGGTCTACTGGAGCTCACCTTTCGGAGCTCACCTGACTCCTACCCTATGCCCGGCAATGAACAACAAGCCCAAATCTTTTTGCAATATTTTACTCCCGAGCCCTACTTGTACGAGATACTCCTCTGGATGTTCGACTGGCCCAAAAGCAGTTACAGCAATACCTTTTTCGAAAGTGTTATCTGGCGTCTTAGTGATTACGCTACCCGGAACGAGCTGTGGAGTGACCTGGCAGAGAAGGTTTCCCTGATGGAGGACAAGGATCTGGCCCGTCGTATTTGGGATATTTGGAGCGTGAATGGATTGATGGAAAGCCTGCGGGACAGTGAAGATTTTCAAGTGGCGTATGAACAGCTTCGTCCCTTGGCGTACAAGGCGCGAAGCAAAAAAAGCGGGAAAAAGTCTCCCAAGCAAAAGTCACTCCTGCAGGAAACCCTGGAGGAGCGCAGGAATAACAAGAAGGGGGAATAGCCATGTTCGA
>CAJXKR010000248.1 GCA_913055815.1 uncultured Desulfohalobiaceae bacterium
TCCGTCTCGGTCTCTTCCGCGAAAGTAGTCTTGATTATTCCGGCCCTTGCAGAACCAATTCCTTTTGCGTAAGCCAAGGCCCGGTCCAGGGCCTTTCCGGAATGATCCTGCTCAACTGCTACCAGGCTGGGAACACCCACACCCCTCTCAAATTCCCTGCGGACAAGGTGGCCCGGTCCTTTGGGAGCTATCATTATCACATCCACATCTTCCGGAGGTTCAATCTGACTAAAGTGAATATTGAAACCATGGCTGAAAACCAGGGTTTTATCGGCGGTTAAATTAGGCAACACCGCCTGGGTATATATATTGGGCTGTACCTGATCCGGAACCAGTATCTGAATCAAATCCGCTTGTTTAGCTGCTTCTTCAGCACTGACGGGTTCAAAGCCGTGCTTTTTGGCAAGATCGTAATTTTTACTACCCGGCCTTTGTCCTATAATCACATTCACACCTGAATCCCTCAAATTCTGAGCATGTGCGTGCCCCTGACTCCCGTAACCTATAATAGCTACAACTTTATTATCAAACACAGACAGATCGCAGTTTTGTTCGTAATATACTTCCATTCTCTCCTCCTTTTTTTGAGCATTTATCCTATCAGTGGAGTTTAATTCTTAATAATTCAAGCTCAACTTGTTCTCTCTTGTTATACCAGATAATATTGAATCAACACGGACTTATCTTTCTGTTTGCAGTCCCCTGCGCATCGCTACGGCGCCGGTCCTGGCAATTTCCTTGATACCGAAGCGCTGAAGCAGGTTGATCAGGGCATCTATCTTGTCCTTGTCGCCGGTTGCCTCCAAACACAATTCAGTAGGACTGACGTCCACCACCTTGCACCTGAAGATATCCACAATACGCAGAATTTCCGCTCTATAGTCCTCCACAGCGTTGACTTTCAACAAAACCATTTCCCGCTCCACACAATTCACTTCGTTCATATCCACTACTTTGATAACGGTAATCAGCTTGCGCAATTGCTTAATGATCTGCTCGACAATCTGTTCTTCACCGTCAGTGACTATTGTCATTAAAGAAATGTTCTTGTCCAAAGTGGGAGCAACATTCAAACTCTCTATATTAAAACCCCTGCCACTGAACAATCCGGAAACCCTGGAAAGTACAGCGGGTTCATTTTCAACCAATACAGACAATGTTCGCAGCATAAGCATATCTCCTAGTTCAAGATTCGAAGTTTAGTGTCCGAACATTTATACCAAAAGCATTTGGTTCAAACCAGCTCCTGCCGGAACCATCGGATAGACATTTTCTTCCTTTTCCACTGCAACTTCAACTATCACTGTATTCTTGGAATTTATCGCCTTTGTAAGTACTTCATCAATATCACCGGGTTTATCCAGGAAATACCCTTCTGCACCATAAGCCTGGGCCAATTTAACAAAATCCGGACTTTGATCCATACAGGTCGCACAATAGTTCTTGTCGTAGAAAAGATCCTGCCATTGTCTTACCATTCCCAAATAGGTATTGTTCAGGATAATTATCTTTACCGGAAGTCCATAGCATACGGCAGTGGCTAGTTCCTGGATATTCATCTGTATGGAACCGTCTCCGGCTATATCTATAACCAACTTATCCGGATAAGCGATTTGGGCCCCTATAGCTGCAGGGAATCCATATCCCATGGTTCCCAGTCCTCCGGAAGATATCCAGCTTCTGGGTTTATGGTAGAGGAAGTGTTGTGCGGCCCACATTTGATTCTGACCCACTTCAGTGGTGACAATTGCCTCGCCTTGCGTAAGTTCGTAGAGTTTTTCCACTACCTGTTGAGGCTTTATAGAAGTTTCAGAGGGCTTGTATGTCAAAGGATTCTCTTCGCTCCATCCCTTAACCCTTTCCCTCCAGGAGGCATAATTGTCTGCAAGATTCTCATTTTGCAGAATAGGGGTCAATTCGTTTCGCAAAGCTTGTAATGCCCTGCGGCAATCCGAAACTATTGGGATATCTACGTTCACGTTTTTCCTGATCGAAGTAGGATCTATATCTACATGTATTAGTTTGGCTTCCGGGGCAAAAGTCTCCAACTTTCCGGTGGCCCTGTCGTCGAAGCGAACCCCGACTGAAATCATCAAATCGGTTGAGTTTACCGCCATGTTGGCGGCATAAGTACCGTGCATTCCAAGCATTCCGAGCCACAAGGGATCATTGCCCGGGAATCCTCCCAGACCCATCATGGAGGCAGTAACCGGAATCTGCAATTCCCTTGCTAACCAAGTGAGTTCCTCATGTGCACCTCCGGTGATCACTCCGCCCCCTGCAAAAATCAATGGCTTCTCCGCCTTGGATATCAAATCCACAGCCTTGCGTACCTGTTTGGTATTGGGCTCGTAATTGGGATTGTAACTCCGTATATGCACTTTTTTGGGATAGGAAAATTCATATTCCGCAGCCATGACATCCTTGGGCAAATCTACCAAAACCGGACCGGGCCTTCCGGAACGAGCAATATAAAAAGCTTCTTTTACCACTTTTGCCAGGTCTTTTATCTCCTTGACCAAATAGTTGTGTTTGGTACAAGGCCTGCTAATACCGACAATATCCACCTCTTGAAAAGCATCATTGCCGATTAGCTGTGTAGGGACTTGACCTGAAAATACTACTAGGGGCACCGAATCCATAAAAGCTGTTGCCAAGCCGGTAACTGTATTGGTAGCACCTGGTCCGGATGTGACGAAGACAACACCTGCCTTTCCAGTAGCCCTGGCATATCCGTCTGCGCCATGTACAGCTCCTTGTTCATGCCGTACCAAATAATGATTAAAGGAGTAATTGGATAATTCGTGATATAATCCGATTACAGACCCCCCAGGGAAACCAAAAATAGTGTCCACTTCCTCCTGCTTCAGAGATTCGAGCAATATCTGTGCCCCATTAAGTTTCATTGTCTACCTCCTGCCTGCGGTACTTTTCCAGGATATTCTGTATTTTGGTCTTCCCGGCCAACTTTTTCTTTTTTAATCTCTTCATTTCGCTCTCTTCCTGGGAGGATAAAAAGGTCTTGTTTTCATATTTTTCCAGGGCCTGTTCGTATTCGAGGTGCTTTTGCCACAAATGGCCGAGTTCTTCGTCTTGCTTTCCATACTTGGCTATTAATTCTAGTTCGTATTGCTCCATTGCTACCTCCAGTTTATCATACTCAATTTATTCTCTAAAAAAGTCTTATTTATATTAATTGAAACTAACTTTTTTCTACTATTTTGTCCACCCTCTAATAAAATATCCCTGGACTTGAGGTCAAACTTTTCTGCCAAAAAACTTTTCAATTCCTTGTTAGCCTTGTTTTCCACAGGAGGTGCCCTTAATTTGACCTTCAAACAGTTCTGGTATTCTCCAACCATTTCGTTCTTTTTAGCACCTGGTTGAACCCAAATCTGTAATCTATAACTCCCGTCTTCCTGCTTCAATACATAAGTCGGCAAACCCATAAATTCAACCTGCCCCAGTCAAATCGCGGACTCTAAACCCCAGAGAGTTGCATACCCACTTGATACAGGCTTTGTACCAAAAATGCCCTCACGAACATAATCAACAATAATACCACAATAGGAGAAAGATCTAAACCCCCGATCACGGTAAAAGGGAGCCATCTCCTCACCCGTTCGAACACTGGCTCGGTCATGTTCCTCAAAACACGTACAATCGGGTTGTATGGATCGGGATTGACCCAGGACAATATTACGGAAATAATAATTATCCAAACATATATACTGAGTACAGTGTTCAATATTTGGGCTATGGCTTGCAAAAAATTGTTTATAATAAACATCTCTCCTCCTCCTGATCAAGTACCTGCTTAATTAGAAGTTTTCATCCGGGAACTTCCCTTTCCGAATTGAAAACTTACTATTTTCGGTCAGGCACTAAGTTAAAAAACAATCTCCTAATACTCGATGACAAACTAATTTTCAAAATCACGGCTAATATCCCTATAATCAAGAATATTGCGTGTCGCTCCCGTCAAATCGGAATTCCTATATGCCCAAAATTCAACTCCCGAGGAAATGGCGGTTTGCTCATCCACCCAACTGTCTCCTATAAAAACCACATTCCTATTATCCGCATTCCAAAAATTCAATATATAGCAGACACTTTCCGGATCCGGCTTGGGATTTTCCACATCCAGGGAGGTAACCACCGGAGAAAAATAAGTATACAAATCGAATTGCTCCAATATCAACTCCATGGTATGAGACCGGTTGGTATTCACGGCACAACGCACTCCATTTCTTGTTAAACAATCCAAAAATTCCAGAATCCCCTCTTGAAGATCTATATATGGAATCAATTCCTTGTAGGATATACTGGCTGCCGCTTGATTAGCCCGTGCCAGCAAATGTTCCGGGACTATATATTGCAAGGATTCCGGAACAGTGTGACAATGTACATAGTCCTCTTGACCACTGTCCATCTCCGGAAGGGAGAGTTTACTCAAAATCAGGTTGTAGAATTTTTTATTCGCTTGTTTGGACTGAATCAATACACCGTCACAATCGAATATTATCCCTTGGTACTTTGCTAGATCCATTATTGTTCCCTGAAAGTTTATTTACTAGAGTTTAGAGTCTGTTTAAGCAAAATTATAAATCAAACCAATATGAAAAATTTTAATTTTTTTACTTATAACCCCTTGACATGGCGGCGCAAAAGCGGTCGCCGCCTTCGGCGGCCTCTTAGAAAAGTAAATTTTTCTAGGAGGTTGCCTTATGCAAGTCGCTTGCGATGCTCTAAGAACCCTTGCTCAATGGATTACCTTTCTCTTAACTGCTGTTCCCCCAAAGCTAAGACCTACTCTGCTAGAACT
>CAJXKR010000249.1 GCA_913055815.1 uncultured Desulfohalobiaceae bacterium
TGCTCTATACCATAGCCGACCTTTCCCGGGTATGGGTGCAGGCTCAAGTATATGCCTCCAATGCCAATTGGGTGGAGAAAGGTAACAGGGTAAAACTGGAAATACCCTTTATGCCCGGCCGCTCCTGGGAGGGAAAAGTGGATTACGTATACCCGTATATGGAGGCAGAGAGCAGGACTGTAACCGCCAGGCTGGTTATAGATAACGACAATGGCCTGCTTAAGCCCAACATGTTTGCCACAGCAAATATTTATGCAACTCCGCTCCAGGATGTGTTGACCGTTCCCAGGAACGCTTTGATACGAACCGGCAAGGAGGAAGTGGTGATACGTGCACTGGGTAACGGGCGCTTTTCTCCCCGGGAAGTCCAGGTCGGGATAGAGTCAGAAGGCAGGGTGCAAATCAAGTCCGGATTGAAGCCAGGGCAAAAAGTGGTTACCAGCGCCCAGTTCCTGATAGATGCGGAAAGCGATTTACAGGCAGGAATGCAGCGTATGGACGCAAGCTCTACACAGGATAACGCAACCTCCGGCGATCAATCATCAGGCGGTGGCGGGATGGGACATCGACACTGATATCTCTTTGGGTAATTGAAAAAACATGAACAAAAAGCAGTGAACCCGCGTGCTGTTGCGTATGCAACTGATATACAAGGAGGCTAAATTCAATGATCAGGCGAATAATTGAATGGTCCATACAGAACCGTTTCCTGGTAATCCTGGCAACACTGGCCCTGTTTGCCTGGGGGATATATGCGCTCAAAAATACTCCCACCGATGCCATACCCGACTTGTCCGATGTCCAAGTGATTATTAAAACCAATTATCCCGGTCAGGCACCCCAGGTGGTGGAGGACCAGGTCACCTATCCCCTGACCACCACCATGCTGTCTGTGCCCAAGACCAAGACGGTGCGCGGATACTCCTTTTTCGGGGATTCCTATGTATATGTGATCTTCGAGGAGGGAACTGACATGTACTGGGCACGTTCCCGGGTGCTGGAATATCTCAACGAAGCTGCATCGGAACTCCCGGAAGGGGTGCAGCCCAGCCTGGGACCGGATGCAACCAGCGTGGGCTGGATCTATCAATATGCCCTGGTGGACAAGTCCGGAAACCACGATATTTCCGAGCTTCGCAGTATCCAGGACTGGTTTCTGAGGTACGAGTTGCAGACAGTCAAGGGTGTATCCGAAGTAGCCGCAGTAGGGGGACAGGTTCGGCAGTACCAAGTGGTAGCCAATCCGGAAAAGCTGATGGCTTACGACATCTCCTTGCAGGAAGTGAAAAAGGCTATCCAGAACGGTAACCAGGAGACTGGCGGCTCGGTTATCGAGATGGCGGAGGCTGAATACATGGTCCGAGCCAAGGGGTATATCCAGTCGGTGGAGGACATAGAAAAAATCCCCCTGAGAACTACTAGCGGTGGGACTCCGGTTCGAATAGAGGACGTGGCCCATGTACAGCTCGGCCCTGAGCTTAGGCGAGGGGTTGCGGAACTTAACGGCAACGGGGAAGTAGTGGGCGGTATCGTGGTGATGCGCTACGGTGAGAACGCCCTGGCCACCATCGACCGGGTCAAGGAGAAGTTGGATTCCCTGAAATCCGGTTTGCCGGAAGGAGTGGAGATCGTCCCCACCTACGACCGATCCGACTTGATCAAGAGTGCGATATCCACCCTGAAAAACAAGTTGACTGAGGAACTCATTATTGTGGCATTGGTGTGTATGATCTTCCTCTTTCACATACGTTCTTCCCTGGTGGTGGTGATCACTCTCCCCCTGGGCATATTGGGATCTTTCATAATAATGTACTATCAGGGCATAAACGCCAATATCATGTCCATGGGGGGGATTGCCATTGCAATCGGTACCATGGTGGACGGGGCCATAGTAATGATTGAAAACGTGCACAAGCACCTGGAGGCGGAGCCGGACAAGGAGCGCTGGGAGATAATCAAAGAGGCCTCAGTGGAAGTGGGTCCGGCGATATTCTTCAGTCTACTCATCATTACCCTGTCCTTTGTACCCATCTTCTCCCTGCAGGCCCAGGAGGGCCGTCTCTTCTCTCCCCTGGCATTTACCAAGTGCTATGCCATGGCCGTGGCCTCGGGACTGGCAATCACCATTGTTCCGGTACTTATGGGCTACTTTATCCGGGGCAGGATCATGTCAGAGGCCAAGAACCCCGCAGCCAGATTCCTGGCCTGGATCTATCATCCGGTGCTGAAAAAAGTACTTAGATATCCCAAGATGACGGTTCTAGTGGCACTTTTGATCATAATTTCCACCCTGTATCCGGTGAAAAAGATCGGTTCCGAATTCATGCCTCCCATCTGGGAGGGTGATCTACTCTACATGCCCACCACCCTGCCCGGTGTATCAGTGGGAAAGGCCAGGCAGCTCCTGCAGCAGACGGACAAGATTATTTCCGAGTTCCCGGAAGTCAAAAGGGTGTTCGGCAAGGTGGGCAGGGCGGATACAGCCACTGACCCGGCTCCCTTGACCATGATAGAGACTACCATACTATTAAAGCCCCGCTCCGAGTGGAGGGAGGGCATGACTGTGGAAAAACTGAAGCAGGAACTGGACACTGCAGTGGATTTTCCCGGGCTTACCAATGCCTGGACAATGCCCATAAAAACCCGGATTGACATGTTGGCTACCGGTATAAAGACACCGGTGGGAATAAAGGTGTCTGGACCCAATTTGGAGGGTATTGAAGAACTCGGGACCAAGATCGAGGATGTGGTTTCCGACTTGCCGGGCACATTGTCCGCATATTCCGAACGTACCGCAGGTGCCAGATACGTGACAGTGGATGTAAATCGGGATATGGCAGGAAGGTACGGTTTGAACATCTCCGATGTGCACGACGTGGTGGAGACAGCCGTGGGGGGAATGAATATAGGGGAAACTGTGGAAGGCAGGAAACGCTTCCCCATTAATCTGCGCTATCCCCGGGAATACCGGGACAGGCTGAACGAATTGCGCCAGGTCCGGGTTTCCACCCCCACCGGAGCGCAGATACCCTTGGAACAGGTGGCGGATGTTCAGGTCAAGGACGGCCCTCCGGTGATCAAGAGCGAGAATGCCAGGCTTAACGGCTGGATATTCGTGGATATCCAGGGGGTAGACATAGGTACCTATGTTGCAAGGGCGCAGCAGAGGATCCAGGAAAATGTGGAGATCCCGGCGGAGTATTCCCTCTCCTGGTCCGGGCAGTACAAGTACATGCAAAGGGCAAAGGAGAGGTTGTACAAGATAGTACCCATTACCCTGCTGGTGATTACCCTGCTGCTCTATTTCAACTTCCGGAATTTCACCGAAGTGATAATAGTACTGGGGACTTTACCATTCTCCCTGGTGGGAGGAATGTGGCTGATATATCTTCTGGGGTTTGATCTCTCCGTGGCCATAGGTGCCGGTTTTATCGCCCTGGCAGGGGTTGCAGTGGAAACCGGGGTGGTGATGCTGGTCTACTTGGACCAGGCATTAAAACAGCATATGTCCCAGAATGAACTCCGAAGTGCCAAGGAGTTGTACCAGGCAGTCCAGGAAGGGGCGCTCAAGCGCGTGCGCCCGATAACCATGACAGTATCCACCATTGTTTTGGGCCTATTGCCCATAATGATCGGCGGCCACGGCTCCGGCAGCCAGGTGATGCAAAGGATTGCCGGCCCGATGGTAGGGGGAATGATCACCACTATCGTGCTTACCCTCCTGGTGATTCCGGTTGTCTATGCCTGGGTGCAGCAGAAGAAGCTGGGTTTGAAGTAGTATCAATTGCTTGCAGGTGCATCATTATCACTACAGCAATAGCTTTCTGTTATAACACCCTGATAGATTGGATCAATTTAGTCCGCAGCCGGGTTGTCCATTGTGCGACTGCCTTGCAAAGTCAAGCACTCGGAGCAAAAATGGGCCACCTGGCATGGCTTAAGTGTCGATGTAGTGTTATAGAGACAAACTCAACTTCAAGGCTTGATTTACTTCTTGCAATTTTTGTTCATTGATTTGACCAAGGCGTTTTTCCAATCGATCTTGGGAAACAGTGAGTATCTGGCTGGCCTTGATAATGGAGGGATTTTTTAATCCACCTTCTGGAGGCCTGATCTCTACATTTATGGGATAAATTTTTACAGAACTTGAAATTGCAGCTACTATTGTTGTAGGTGAATATTCGTTGCCAATATCGTTCTGGATTATCAGAGCAGGCCTTTTTCCTGCTTGTTCACTACCTCGGGATGGGTTCCAGTTCACGATCCATACTTCTCCGCGTTCAGGCAATTTCCCCATCACAATATCTCTCTTTGTGCATCCTGGGTTAGATCGGCAAAAGAGGCATCTTCTTCCGCCATATTTTGATATCCTTCAGCCATGCTTCTCTCTGTTGCTTTTTGTAGCCAACTTTCCAAGGCCTCTTGTACAAGTTGGCTTTTGGACTTGTTATAAATTTTGGTGGCATTTTCAAAATCGTTATAAAGGTTTTCATCTATTGTTAAACTAATTTTCTTTTTGGTTCTCATGATCTAGCTCCTAATTGTCCTACTTTTTATACTATAATATATCTTGTTTAGAATTTTGTCAAAGCAATAAAAAAGCCTCACTTAGGGTAAATTAATTTGCCCTAAGTGAGGCTATATGCAACATTCAAATTACTAGTTGAGATTGATCTATTCAACCATGTAGAAGGCAGCTGATTTTGCACCGCAAACCGGGCATTTTTCAGGGGCTTCGTTTTCTACGGTGTAGCCGCATACAGAGCAAACATAATAATCCACTTCATAGGATTCCGCAATGTTTTC
>CAJXKR010000250.1 GCA_913055815.1 uncultured Desulfohalobiaceae bacterium
GCGGAGGGCCCGGAAACATAGATCCAAGATTATAAAATATGCAGAGGCAATATGAAATTTACAGGGATCAATCACCTCGCAATGGTTACAGACGATATGGACAAGACCATCAGCTTCTGGAGGGATTTACTGGGAATGCGGCTGGTAGCAAGTCTTGGAAAGCAGGGATTCAGGCACTATTTCTTCCAAATCACCCAGCACGATATGATTGCATTCTTTGAATGGCCGGAAGTGGAAAATATCCGGGAAAAGGACCATGGAGTCCCGGTCAAGGGGCCGTTCTGTTTCGATCATATTTCCTTTGAGGTCGAATCCGACGAGGATCTGTTTGAAATAAAAGACCGGATGGAAGCAGCCGATTTCTGGGTTTCCGAGGTGGTGGATCACGGCTTTATTCATTCAATATACACCTTTGACCCTAATAATATACCCATTGAATTCAGCGCACCAGTAAACGATCTGGATATCCGAAAGAATCCCAAGTTAAAGGATAGACACCCTGTAAAAACCGCACAGGAAGGTCCGGAACCCCACCCGGAAAAATGGCCGGAGGTAACAGAGCCCACCCCTGAAGAAGAAAAATTGGTATTTCCGGGTGAAGGTGCTATATTTCGCGAGTAGAGCGGTAAATCCATTATGGATTCTACAAGATATTAAAGAATTGCAAAAACATAACCCGGAATGCGTGAAGCGGCACCTGTTTATGGCCCGAAGTCCTGTTGGAGCCCGGCCATTGAAAATGACCAAGGGAATTATGCAGGGATGAAAAATCTGAAAGGATCAAGGCGTATACTTTGTTTTCAATTCCTGGATCAATTCGTCCTTTTCCTGCCAAATCCCATGAATCCATTCGTGGACCATGCTTTTGAACTCCGGATCCTGGAAGTAATCCCTGCCAAGCATCTCTTGATGAACAGGTAATACCCTGATGCGAACCACTATTCTGGTAATATTACCCTTTAGTAGTTCCAGGAATCCAACTGGTGGCTCATTGTCCGGATAAAAGATGGTTACATCCAGGACATTGGAAAGATAATCCCCCATACTGGAAAGTACGATTCCCGCACCACCAGCTCTGGGATACAAGAGATTGCGATAAGGGGAATTCTGTTCCTCCTGCTTTACATAATCGAACCTGGTTCCTTCTACAAAATTTAGTACAGAAACAGGGGTATTTTTAAACATTTCACAATACTCCTGTATAGTCTGCATATCCTTGCCTTTTAGTTCCGGATGCTTTTCAAGGTATTTCGTGGAATATCTTTTCATAAAAGGAAAATCCAGGGCCCACCAAGCAGCTCCCAGAACAGGGACCCAGATCAGTTCCTGTTTCAAAAAGAACTTTATAAACGGGATGCGGTGCTTGAAAATATGCTGCAGTACGAATATATCTGCCCAAGACCTATGATTGCTGAGCACCAGATAGGATTTATTGACTGACAACCCCTCCAATCCTTGTACATCCCAAGTTATGCTATGCGATCCCTTCACGATAAAACTATTGCAATGTATCCACCCCAGGGCACAGTATATAAGCAATTTGGAACAAAACTCCCTGATCGCTCTTACCGGAATTATTAATTTGACAAAAAATACAGGGAAGAAGAAACATCCCCAGGCTGCTGTATTCAACATAAACAGCAGCATAATAACTATACAGACCAAATTGGACTTCAAATTGCGCATAATAATCTGTCTCACTTGAAACAAATCCGCACTTGGCGGTTTGGCTTATATATTGACATGCATGACCCGACATACTACTTTTAACATAGTTTCTAAACAGCTACTGTTTTCAATTACAACACCCTGAGAGCTTGAAGCAATTTAAGCTGTAATGCTAATTTTTGTATTATAAATTATCTAAAGACAACTAGCACTACAGCGACACTTAAGCCTAGCAATCAGGGTGTTATATTAGGAAACTGTCGCTGTACTACTAGCCAATTCAGATATATTACGAGAAAGGAGAGTAATATGCAACCCAGATCCTTACGGCTTCTACCCCTGCTTCTAGTACTTTTGCTAACGATGTCTCAAGCCTGTACAGGTGAAAAAAGTTCAGACAAAGAAAGTACAGAGGAAAAAAGTGTAGAGGAAAAAAGTATAGACAAACTTCCTTTGGATGCCCACATGGAAAAGTCTTACAAAGACGACCTTCCGGGGCTGTTGCAGAAAAAATACATCCGAGTGCTAACCACGATAAACAGGACCAATTTTTATATTCACGACGGTCACTTGGCGGGTCACGAATATTCTCTGCTCAAGGGATATGAAAAATATCTCAACAAGAAGGTGCACAAGAAGGACCTGCAACTTGTCCTGGAATTCATCCCTGTAAACAGGGACGAACTGATCCCAAAACTGAAAAAAGGCTACGGGGACATAGTTGCTGCCGGTCTGAGTATTACTCCGGAAAGGAAAAACAAAGTAAATTTCACCCAGCCCTATCTTACAGGTGTAGATGAAGTGCTAGTTACCGGGCAGGAAAATTTCGATCCGGAAAGTATTTGGGATCTAAGCGGGAAAAAATTATTTGTCCGGAGGAGCAGTAGTTACTATCAAAGCCTGCAGGATCTGAACAAAAGACTCCGCAATAATAACAGGAAACCGGTAAAAATAGTCAAGGCACCTGAAACCCTGGAGACTGAGAGCATTCTGGAGATGGTAAACTCAGGTGCCATCAACATCACTGTAGCTGACAGCCACATAGCCAAGGCATGGTCCCGGGTACTAAAAAACATTCAAATCCACGAGCAGGTAAAACTGCGTTCCGGATCACAAATAGCCTGGATGGTGCGCAAAAACAACCCAAAATTGTTGAACAGCCTTAACAATTTTTTGAACACCCACAAAAAAGGCACTTTGCTAGGGAACATTTATTTCAATCGGTATTTCAAGGACGTCAAGAAACTGAAGGACCCTACGGATAAATCCAAATGGAACAAGATGAAAAAATACAAGGGATTGATCAAGAAATACGCTTCCAAGTACGATTTTGACTGGCTGCTCCTACTGGCCTTGGCTTTCCAGGAATCAGGGCTGGACAACTCCAAAAGAAGCCATGCCGGAGCTGTCGGAGTGATGCAAATTCTGCCCTCAACTGCAAAAGACAAAAACATAGGGATCTCCAACATTACCAAACCGGAAAACAATGTCCATGCTGGCACCAAATACCTGGCATTTTTAAGGAATCGCTACTTTAGCGACGAATCCATTGAATACAGGAACAGGGTAAGGTTTACTCTGGCCTCCTACAATGCCGGTCCCAGAAAAATAAGGCTTATCCGGAAAAAGGCGGAAAAAATGGGGCTTAACCCAAACAAATGGTTCAGAAACGTCGAGTTGGCGGCTTTAAAAGTAGTGGGACAGGAAACAGTTCGATACGTGAGCAATATCAATAAATATTACAACCTGTATAAATTCTTGCTAAAGGAAAACTAGTATAGCGTTTCATTAAAAGCTTTGCAACTGCACTATGTCAACATCGGGTTGCCGTCATTCCGGCGAAAGCCGGAATGACATTATTGTAAAAGCCCCAAAGTATGTGTGACAAAGCACTAGTCATACCCTGTCCCGGTAGTTGGATTCCAGGTTCCCGCTTTACGCTTGAAACCAGCTGCAAGAACCCGACCAAGTAATTTTATCTTGACATACCCGGATATCGCAATTAAAAGATTAGGTAAAGCAAACAAATTAAATTTATACCAAGCTTACCGCTATGATTGGGAGTCACAACATGAATGCAACACCACTCACAAAGTTCAAGTCCGGAACCACAGTCAAGATATCCAATCTGACCGGGGGATCCGGGGCACGTTCCAAGCTTTATGCCATGGGACTCATTCCCGGAACCACGGTACATTTGAGCCAGTGCGGAAATGGTCCCTGCAGGATGAAAGTAAGGGATTCGGAACTGGTATTGGGACAGGGACTGGCAGAAAAGATCCTGGCAGTGGAAGAAAATTAGGATTAATTAACATTAATATTTTCCCAGACAGATATGAGCAAGAACAAAGTACGCCAACTAGCAGAATGCAAATGGGAATATCCCAAGTACGGAGACATGCGCGTACCTGTACACTTCTATGCCAACACCGGGATCAAGGAAACCACAGGCCCGGAAGTATTGGAACAGTCCCATAATGTCGCCTGTCTTCCCGGTGTAGTGGGAAGCTCTATCATCATGCCGGACGCACACTGGGGTTACGGTTTCCCCATTGGAGGGGTGGCCGCCTTTGATCCGGAACAGGGCGGTGTAATATCCGTGGGTGGGATTGGCTACGATATCTCCTGCGGAGTCAGGACATTCAAAACCGGTCTCAAGTATAAGAATATCAAATCCGGATTGCACAATCTGGCAGACACCCTGTTCAAGAAAATACCATCGGGCCTGGGCTCCGAAGGAGTAATCTCCCTGACACAGAAAAAATTGGACGAGGTACTGCTTGGCGGGGCAAAATGGGCAGTGGAAAAGGGGTTCGGTGAATACGAGGACCTGGAATACATAGAGGACTTCGGTTGCACTCCGGGCGGGGACCCTCAAAAAGTAAGCAAGAATGCCAAACAAAGGCAAAATAAACAGATGGGCACCCTGGGCTCAGGCAACCATTACCTGGAAATACAATACGTGCAAGAAATCTTTGATCAAGAGACCGCCACCGCTTTTGGCCTGCAGGAACAGGACGTGCTGCTCTCGCTGCACTGCGGTTC
>CAJXKR010000251.1 GCA_913055815.1 uncultured Desulfohalobiaceae bacterium
AAAGTCAGGCAATCCCAGGAAAAAGGGGGAGCCAACAATCAGATCAGGCTCCGTAAGTTCATAAATAATGTGGTGGAGGGATTTGCAGTATCTCCGGAAGGTATTGACCAGTTGCGCAAGAGGTCGGTAATGGTCCAGGTTGCTATTCTTTCCGTGGATATGCCAACTGATGTGCGTGACGGAGTAGCTGAAGCATATCGGAGTATATGCAAGGAAGCGGGGTTGGAAAACGTGCCCGTGGCTGTGCGCTCTTCGGCAGCAGGCGAAGATAGCAGGAAAAAAGCCTTTGCCGGACTGCAGGATACCTATTTGAATGTTACCAATGAACAGGAGTGTATCGAAGCTTATCAATGGGACTGTGCATCCGCTTACAATCTGCGCTCCATGACCTATCGCAGGGAGGCCATCCTGGATGCTGTGGCCAAGGCGGAACAGACCGGGGACGATTCCATTTCCGAACAGGCCAAGAAGGAGTGGGCAATTGAGAATACTTCTCTTTCCGTGTGTATAATGCGCATGATTAAGCCTGATATTTCCGGAACCGCTTTTAGCGCTGATACCGCTACCGGTTGCATGGGTACTCAACGCAAGGACCTGGTTTCCATAGATTCCAGTTACGGTTTGGGTGAAGCCGTTGTATCCGGCATGGTGACACCGGACAAGTTCTACGTTTTTAAACGCGACGATTTGTCCGAGGTCGTGATCCGTTTTATGGGGTGCAAGGACAAGAAGATAGTGTACGATCACGAAAATAGCGGGACCAATGTTAAAGCGGTACCTGAAGAGGATGTCTACAAATGGTCACTCTCCATTGCCCAGGCCGAGGAGGTTGCCAAGGGAGTGCGCACCATAAGCGAAGCCTATGGCGGCATGATAATGGATACCGAATTTTGTATAGACCAGTCTGAAAGGCTCTGGTTTGTGCAGGCAAGGCCGGAAACCAGGTGGAACGAGGAACTGGAAAAACATCCAGATACAATCTTTATGCGCAGACAGGAAGTAGCTCCCGAGGCCCTGGAAATAGCAGATGTGCTCATGGAGGGTAACGGTGCCTCCAGGGGAGCGGGCAAGGGCAAGATAAAATTTTTGCGCTCCGCCCTGGAATTGAACAAGATCAATCCAGGGGATATCTTGGCTGCCGAAAGGACTGACCCGGATATGGTTCCGGGAATGAGGATATCTTCCGCAGTCCTGGCCAGTGCAGGTGGCGATACAAGCCACGCTGCTATAACTTCCCGGGAGCTTGGGATTCCGTCTGTTATCGGCCTGAACAGGGTGGAAGTGTTGCGAGCCCTGGACGGACGCGAAGTAACAGTGGATGGTTCCAGGGGCCAGATTTACAGGGGACTCCTTCCCTTGAACGAAGTAGGCGGAGAAGTGGATGTGAGCAGCCTTCCTTCTACCCGTACAAAAGTGGGCCTTATATTGGCGGACGTGGGCCAGGCCCTTTTCCTTTCCAGGCTAAGGCAAAGCCCGGATTTTGAAGTGGGGTTGTTGAGAGCGGAGTTCATGCTGGGCAATATCGGTGTACATCCCCTGGCACTGGGAGCCTACGACGATGGTACCCTGGACGAGGCGTTGGAGAGCAAGATGCAGGAGTTGGAGGATGAACTCACCAAGATAATCAAGGACCAGTTGGATTCCGGCATATTAACTTTTGATTTGAATTTGCGCAAGTATGTGGGAATTATTACTGGACTTGGGGAACAGATAGAAGAATTGAGTGAAAAGGACAGTGCCCGGGGCAGAGAGGAAGTAATGGCCCAGCAGCGCAGGATAAGGGAGTTGGATAGGCAACTGGATGATTATCTGGAAATTGCCACCCAAAAGCTGGATGTAATAAAGACATCAACTGATCTATACGATCACGTGAGCCAGATAATGGGGTATTCGGATCAGCTTCTGCAGTTATCAGACACCGAACCCGGGTCAGAGGTCCAAAAAGCAGAGATAGAAGAAAAAATCAAGGCCCAAGTGAACAAGGTGAAGGGTAATTCCGAAGTGCAGAAGGTCCTGGAACGTATAAGAAACATGCGCAAAGACGTTGCCCAGAAAGTTGGACTAGGGCAGCAAATGGACGATTTGAAGCAGTTGCCCAAAAAGATTGAAAAGGAGATATACAGAAAGGGATACAGATCGGGCAAGGAACTTTATGTCCAATCCCTGGCCCAGGGCTTGTCCCTTTTTGCCATGGCCTTCCACGGCAAGGAGATCGTTTACAGGAGCACTGATTACAAGAGCAACGAGTATCGCAACCTTTTGGGAGGGATGCTCTACGAGGGTATAGAAGATAATCCCATGATGGGTTATCGAGGAGTTTCCAGGAATATGCACGATTGGGAACTGGAAGCCTTCAAGCTGGCCAGGGGAGTCCTGGGAGGCAGGAATTTGCATATCATGCTCCCGTTTGTCCGGACTCTGGAAGAGGCCAGAAGCATGAAGAGGTACATGTCCCAAGTACATAATTTAAGGAGTGGAGAGGACGGATTGAAAGTGATCCAGATGTCCGAAATACCCAGTAATGCTATCCTGGCCAAGGAATTTATCAAGGAATTCGACGGGTTCTCAATCGGCTCCAACGATATGACCCAGTTGGTTTTGGGAACTGACAGGGACAATGCCAGGTTGACAAATGTATACGATGAAGAGGATCCCTCGGTGGTCTGGTCTATTCTGGTCACTATATTTTCCGGACAAAAGTACGGTAAAAAAGTGGGATTCTGCGGACAGGGAGTTTCCAACAGCAAGATCATCAGAGGTTTGGTATGTATCGCCGGCATTATATCTGCTTCTGTTGTTCCGGATACCTATGCACAGACCAAAAGAGACATTCACGCCCTGGAACAGGAAAACATCTCAGTAAAGGATCTGGGCTCCTGGTTGAAACAGCAGCATTGGGATAGGCTTGTCGAGCAATTGCAAGACGATAGTTACGGACATATAACAAAACAGCATACAACACCCGAGGATATAAAAGACTGGTACGAAGGGGAGATAGGCAGGTTGCACGAGAAACTCCAGGAGAATTTGGGTACCTCCAAGGAGAAGTTTTATAGGCAGGAATTGGAAAAATTCAGGAAAAAGTTGCATAAATCCGTTATTTATGCCAATTGGGATTGGGAGAATACAGTGGAAAGCGCCCTGTACCAAGCCGGTTTCAATTCCTTTGAAGAACAGGAAAAGGCACATCAAGAACAATTGAACAAGTCCTGGTAATAGTATTATAGGTATGGGTCTGCAATTCGACTTTAAATCCAGACGTGTGGCGATGGTGCGTGATCAGCTCGTTGCAAGGGGGATACAGGATCCCGCGGTAATCAATGCAATGCAGTCCGTGCCCAGACACCTTTTTGTGGATGAAGCACTGCAGGCCCAAGCCTATAGTGACAATGCCCTGCCTATAGGATACGGACAAACTATTTCTCAGCCCTATATAGTAGCCAGAATGGTTGCTGCACTTAGAATACAGCAGGGTGTCAAACTCCTGGAGATCGGTACCGGTTCAGGTTATCAGGCAGCAGTTTTGGCAGAGGCTGGGGCGGAAGTGTACTCGGTGGAGAGGATTAAGCCACTGTATTATTCCGCTTTAAAAAGACTCAATAAGTTGAGATACTTCAAGGTAAAAGTAAAGTATTCCGACGGTACTTTGGGGTTATCGGAAGAAGCACCATTCGACCGGATCCTGGTTACCGCAGGTGGACCGGATATACCATATCCCTTGTTGAATCAGTTGTCAGAATCTGGTATTTTGTTGATTCCAGTAAGTACGGAACAAAATGGTCAAAGATTACTCAGGTTCTTGAAACAAAACGATAAATGGTATAAGCAGGATTTGGGTCCTTCCAATTTTGTGGGGTTGAAAGGTGCTTATGGCTGGGAATGAAGTACTTTGTATGCATATTAAATACATCCGGAAGAATTCAATAAGGTTTACCTTTTTGGTTCTTTTTTTTCTTTTTTTGGCACATACCGGTCTGGATGCAAGTACGATATATTATCACAAAGACGAGGAAGGTGTAATGCATTTCACCGATACACCGGATTCAAAGGATTACGAACCCATGCACCTGTTTGGCCGGGAGTCCAATGTGGACCGGTCGACGGTTTTGAGATTGATAAAGAAATACAGTAATCTTTACGGGGTTGACGCGAGTTTGGTTCGGGCAGTACTGCAGGTGGAATCCAACTTTGATAACCAGGCTGTCTCCAGTGCCGGGGCACAAGGTCTTATGCAGATTATGCCTGAGACCCAGAAGCATTTGAAATTGTCTGCTCCTTTTGATCCGGAAGCAAATATAGAGGCGGGAATTAGGTATTTGAACAGAATGCTGAAGCGTTTTTCCAGTGTTAGGCAGGCGTTGGCTGCATACAATGCCGGCCCCAGTAAAGTGGAGGAATACGAAGGCATGCCTCCATACCCGGAAACACGCAGATATGTGAAAAAGGTCCTTGATATTTACAAAAAATTCCAGGACTAGAAAATCAATTCATGTCTCAAGTTAGCTTCGCTCCATCCCCCCAATATATCAGCCTGCCAAAAGAACAGACAAAAAATACTTTTATGCTGTGATATATGATATTGTTCATGAAAAAAATTAAAATACAAACAGTTAAAACAAAAGTTCGAGAAAAATATGTGGAATCAGGCAAACAAGTTGACATTTATACGGATTTTGATCATACCTGTAATTATACTGCTTTTATACTTTCCC
>CAJXKR010000252.1 GCA_913055815.1 uncultured Desulfohalobiaceae bacterium
CGGGATGTAGCTCAGGCTGGTTAGAGTGCAGCGTTCGGGACGCTGAGGTCGCAGGTTCGAATCCTGCCATCCCGACCATTTGCCGGGGGTTGCGAGAAATCGCAATCCCCGATTTTTTTGTGGGGGGACAAACACTTCTTTTGGTTTTTTATAAATTGATCTTATAAAGCTTCGCCAAATTTCGGGATGAGTCAAGGGGATTGATTCCCACGAATATAGCAACAAGAAGACAAAAACATTGACACTGGTTACATAATTCACTATTTTGATAAACCAGTTCAATCGATTGAAAAATCATGGATGTAGACAAAAAGCGTGCTGGAAATCCCAGGATTCAAAACATGCTTTTATAACAGCAGTTTTGTTTGCAGGCGCGGATTTGCAAGCAGTTTCAAACATGGTCGTCCACAGCGACATAAAAACAAGTTTAAAAATACCACAGTAATATCGAAAGCGAAATTGAAAAAAACTCAAGATAGATTGGATACTATGAATCAAGAAAAAATACCATTCAAGAAAAACGATGCCCTGATTATTGTTGATGTCCAGAAAGATTTTTGTCCCGGCGGAGCGTTGGCTATCCCGGAAGGGGACATTATAATACCCTATCTCAACAACTGCATTCAGCAAGCCGAAACCGAACAAATTCCAGTATACTATTCCCGGGATTTTCATCCTGTGGTACATCCCAGTTTCGAATCTCAAGGAGGTCCATGGCCGGCACATTGTGTTCAGGACACCGATGGCACCAAATTTCATCCGGATTTATATATTGCCGACAATGCGGTTTTTGTAACCAAAGGTGTACGTTTTGATCAGGATCAAAATTCAGTATTCGATCAGACCGGCCTGAAATATCATCTTGAATCCGCTGGTGTCCAAAGGGTGTGGATAGGAGGCCTGGCAATGGACGTATGCGTTGTTGATACGGTTCTGGATGCCCTTGCCAGTAATTTGCAAGCTATTCTACTTGGCGAGGGAACTAAACCCGTTACCGAACAAGGCGGGCAAAGTGCGCTGGAAAAGATGTCCAACAGCGGAGCCGTGATTTACCCCACGGATTCGAAATAATTTCACTCCCCTCCTTAGAATTTTTAATAACAGGCAGGAAAAATGTTCCTGTTTTTTTCCATGCAGCTGGCAAAATATAAATCCGTCTTTTTCATCTCTACTAATGAGTCAGAGAGTTATATTAAATTTTTCACTGTTTAGATCTCTAGAGAGGAAAAAGTAATATGCACGATTCCACTACTAATGCAGGAGCAGGTAAATTTGCCCTGTTTACCGACCTCTACGAATTGACAATGCTGCAGTCCTATTTCCGGGAAAACATGAATAAACAGGCTGTTTTCAGCCTTTTCGTCCGCAAACTCCCTCCCTCCAGGAATTATCTCCTTGCCTGCGGACTGGAGGACGTACTTGCATACCTGGAGGAACTACAGTTCACCCGGGAGGATATAGAATATTTGAGTTCCCTGGGCAAATTCAGGGACGATTTCTTGGAATGGCTCTCGGATTTCAGGTTTACAGGGGATGTCTATGCCTTGCCAGAGGGCACTCCGGTTTTCGCCAATGAGCCGTTATTGGAAATAGTTGCCCCTGTACAAGAAGCTCAACTATTGGAAACCTATATACTCAATCAAATCCATTTCCAAACCCTGACTGCTACCAAGGCTGCCAGGGTGGTCAGCGCTGCTCGCGGTATACCCGTGATAGACTTCGGAGTGAGAAGGATGCACGGAAGAGATGCAGGCATAAAGTCTCCCAGGGCTTTTTATATCGCGGGAGTGGAAGCAACGAGCAACGTCCTTGCTGGAAAGATGTTCAACATACCTATCGCCGGAACCATGGCCCACAGTTTCATTCAAGCCTACAACAGGGAAATTGATGCTTTCAGGGATTTTGCCAGGCTCTATCCGCAAACTATACTGCTTATTGACACCTACGACACAATGCAGGCAGTGGAAAAAATTATTCAATTGTCACAAGAACCGGATAATGAATTCAAAATCAGTGGAGTAAGGATTGACTCCAGCAATCTAGCCGGACTTGCGGGCAAGGTGAGAGAAAGACTGGACAGCGCCGGACTCGGACATATCAACATCTTTGCAAGCGGTGGTCTGGATGAATATAATATTGCCGAGCTTTTGGATCAAAACGCCCCTGTCGACGGGTTCGGAGTAGGGACCAAAATGGGGGTGTCCAACGACGTTCCCTATTTGGACCTGGTGTACAAATTAACCTCCTATGCCTCCATGGACAGGATGAAGCGCTCATCTGGCAAGGAAACTCTACCGGGACAGAAACAAATCTTTAGACAAGAGGACAACGGTCTTTTTACACAGGATATTTTGTCTACATACGGAGAAGAACTCCCGGGGCGTCCTTTACTTAGCAAGGTGATGGAAAACGGGAAAAGGACCCGGGACAGGACTCGGGATTTGAATACTATCCGCAGGGACACAGCTGGGGAAATTGCCAAATTGCCGCAGGAAATTCTGGATATAAAAATCACTTCCAAGCAGAATCCAATGCTGCTAAGCGATAAACTCAGGGACAAACACGAAAGCCTGGTGCGGGAAATAACCCAATATTGATTCAGTATCAGTTTAGGGGGTCACAATTCACGAGTTCCGGGTCCAAGAACTGGAAAGCTGGAGTTTGCCCCCTAGCCGGAGAAGTTTGCAAAAGCACATCAAAAAAATGCTGCAAGAAACCCAGCGAATCCTTGTCAGGATTGAGTCGTTGCAAAACAACTTTAATCTGAAACAGTGAACGGTTACTATTGTTGTTTAGGTGTCCTGATCGCCTCCAATACATTATTCAGGCCACTTAATTGATCTATAGTCTTGTATAAATGAGAAGTGTCGCTGACTTCCACGTTGAAATATATTTCCGTCTTCCCTTCAACATCCGAGGAAAAATGGCCCGATTCTATATTTATGTTCTTTTTGGACAAGATATCCGCAATTTCAGCCATCATTCCTTTTAAATTCCTACAGACAATCTTGATAGTGGCAGGAAAGACATTATCGGCTTTGTCGTCCCAACTTACATTCACCACCCGGTTGGGGTTGAACTGCTTTACATTCTTGCAGTCAGCTGTATGGACAATCACTCCTCTACCCCTGCTTACGTATCCCACTATGGGATCACCTGGAACTGGTTGACAACAATTGGCGAATCTGATCAAGACATCGTCAACCCCTTTAATGCTAACCCCTTCCTTCTGAGTGTGTCTGGATTCTTTTTCAGTCTCTTGGTGGGACTTTTTTCCTTCCCTGCTGCTCGTCTTTTCCTGTTTATCCGATTTGGCAGGTGCTGCTTCCTGCTTATCCTTTTTCTCCTCCCTTGGTATCATTCTTCGCAATATTTTTTTCGGGGTCAGCCTGGCATACCCAACAGCGGATAATAAATCATCCACACTACTATAGGAAAATTCAGAGGCCACATTCTCCAAGGTGCCCCTTTTAATTTCTTTCTGAAAATTAATTCCTTCCCTGCGGCCTTCTTTTTCCAGCATTTCCTTGGCCAGGGAAATACTCCTGTCCCGCTCCTCGGTTCTGATCCAGTGTTTTATCCTGGTCCTCGCCTTGGCGGTCTTGACAAACTTCAGCCAATCCCTGCTGGGTTTTTTGTTGGAATTGGTTATAATTTCCACGGTATCCCCGTTACTCAACTGTGTATCCAGGGATACCAGCTTACCGTTAACTTTTGCTCCGGAGCAATGATTACCTATGTCAGTATGAATCAAATAGGCAAAATCTATGGGGGTAGACCCGTAAGGTAAATCCAATACATCTCCCCTGGGAGTGAAAACATAGACTTCATCGTGAAACAAATCCACTTTCAGGGAGGCCATGAATTCCTGGGGATCCTTGAGTTCCTGCTCCCAATCCAGGATATGCCGTAACCAGTGGAATCTTTCCTCGTCCTTGGGCTTGAAGGAAGATCCGTCTTTATATTTCCAATGTGCAGCAACTCCGTATTCTGCTATACGGTTCATCTCCTCTGTCCGGATCTGGATTTCTATGTGTTCTCCATCAGGTCCTATTACCGTGGTATGCAGGCTTTGATACATATTGTTCTTGGGCATGGAGATATAGTCCTTGAATCGGCCGGGAACAGGCCTCCAGTTGGAATGGATCAATCCAAGGACTGCGTAGCAGTCTTTTACAGATTCCAGAATCACCCTGAAAGCAATTATATCGTATATCTGTTCAAAATCCAGGTTCTGATTCAGCATTTTTCTGTAAATACTGAAAATGTGCTTTTGCCTTCCTATAATCCTGCCCTGGATGTTATTATCATCCAAATTCTTCTGGAGTTTGCTTATTATATTGTCTATATATTCTTTGCCCAGGGTACTGCGATTTTTCAAACCGTTGGATATTTGATTGTACACATCGGGTTTAAGGTATTTGAGATTCAAGTCGTCCAGCTCCACCTTGATTTTGTTCAACCCCAGGCGATCTGCCAGAGGTGAATAAATTTCCATGGTTTCCTGGGCGGTGAGTTTTTGTTTTATTTCGGACTGATACTCCAGTGTCCTCATGTTATGCAACCTGTCAGCCAATTTGACCAGAATCACCCTGATATCCTTGGCCATGGCAAGGATCATCTTGCGCATATTTTCAGCTTGAGCCTCTTCCTTGGAGGTGTAGGTCATCTT
>CAJXKR010000253.1 GCA_913055815.1 uncultured Desulfohalobiaceae bacterium
ACTACTACTGCATTTGCTCTCATAATTGCAAAATAGCTGATTATATAGTGTGGGCAGTTCTGCATATATATCCCTACCCTGTCACCCTTGGATATCCCCATACGAGATAAACTGCCGGCCAAATAGTTTACTGAATCCCACAATTCCCTGTAGGAAATTTTTTTGCCGTAATTTATTATAGCGGTATGATCAGGATATCTCCTGGCACTGGTTTCCAGGATTTCAAAAAGGGGCGTTTGGGGATAAACCAGATTGTATGGGAGGCGTTTGGGCCAGAATGGAAAATGTCTTTTGTTCATGGCAATCAACTCCTCATTTGTTTAGATAGCTAGAGTTTAGAGTCTGTTTAAACCAAAATTATAAATTAAACCAATATGAAAAATTTATTGCATTTGTTTCACAATGCTATCTATATCTTGAGCTAACCTATTCAATTCGGAAATTGCTTGTGCAGACTGCTGCATGGTTTCAGAAGCTTCTTTGGCAGTTCTTTGCACTTCTTCAGTAGACTGATTAACTTGTTCACTAGCTGAAGATTGCTCTTCAGAGGCTGTGGCAATATTATTTACTTGATCGGCATTTGTTTCAGCCAATGCGACTATTTCCTGAAGATATTTACTGGCCTTTTCTGACTGCTCTGAAGTTTCTTCCACTGCCTTCTCTGTTTCAGTTACTTCTTCTGCGTTTTTCTCCGTACCGGAGGTTATGGAATTAATGGTATTGCCCACTTCCTTGGTAGCTTCCATGGTCTTTTCCGCCAGCTTGCGCACTTCATCGGCCACAACTGCAAAACCCTTACCTGCCTCTCCGGCCCGAGCAGCCTCAATTGCTGCATTTAAAGCCAAGAGATTGGTTTGATCTGCAATATCGTTTATCATTTCCATTACTTGATTTATTCCCTGTACATCTTTACTGAGTTGGTCCATGGAATTTTTTACGTTTTGTGCCCTTTGACTAACATTGTTCATATATTCGGAGACATTATCCACAATTTCCTTGCCCTCTTGGGCTTTGTTCTTTGTAGTCTCGGACTGTTCTGCTGCACTTGAAGCATTCCTGGAAATTTCCATAATGGAAGAATTCATCTCTTCCATGGCAGTAGCTACTTCAGAAGAACGTTTCTGTTGTTCTTCAGCTCCGGTACTCGCTTGCTCTATTTGAGCGGAAAGCTCTTCAGCGGCACTGGCCAGGCGTTCGGATACATCCTTGGCCTGATTCGATAGCTCGGAAAGTCGCCTATTTTGTTCATTAATTCGAGCTTCAGATTTTCTAATTTCTGAAAGATCCGAATAAATACATAAAGATCCCATCATATTGCCTTCTATACCATAAAGCGGAGATGCGTCAATATGAACATTGCGTTTAGTTCCTTTGCGACTTATTAGTTCAACTTCTTTACTTATTGCACTATCTTGGTGCATAGCTGTTCCCAATACGGTTTGACGATTGTCTCCATAAAAAAACATAGCTATATCCTGACCATAAAAATCTTCCGGTTTGCCTTCATGTTCAAGCATTTCAACTAATTTCTGATTTCCTAAAATAAAGACTTCATTAGTATCTGTAACAACGAAAGGAGTAACCATACTATGTACTAATCCTTTATATAAACTAAGTTCATATTTAGCATGATTTAACATTTCAGCAAGCGCATTTTGATGGTCTTGTAACAAACCATTATCTTGATCAATGTTAAAATTAGCGCCATAATCTTGATTAACTATACTTCTAGCAATCTGAATATTATTTTTAATAATATTCTCCATGTTTTTTAAAAAGAACATAATAACAGAAACAATTACTAATGTACCTACAATTAACAAAATATAAATTTTCCAAGATTGAAGTTCTAAATAAATTGATCCTATTGATAAAAATATAAACAATAAAACCAATATCAATATAACTACTCGAAATTTTTCAAATGATCTTAAGAAATATAACATTTTGACTACTCCTGTTTTCCTTTTAATTCGGACGTGTTGCAAAATTGTTACTTTAACCTGTTGATATCTATCAAACAATATTCGATGGGTTCCCTGTGAGAAAAAAACAGGGTGTTGAACTCAGGCAAATATTAAATTTCCAGCTAGTAGAGAAGCAAATTACCAATGGATCATAGTACTGTCGATCCCCAACACCCATTGTCCATCCTCAAGGCTGCCTGACGTGACAACTGCTCTACGATTTTGCTATATAGGCTTGGCAAAAGGCCGGCAAGAACATAGACAACAGTTAGGGCGACAGTTAACCGCCTGTATTTATCTAAAGATTTTATAGATGTACTAAATATACGCTACATAGAATATTTAAGAAATAACTCTTTTATTATTAGTTTATTTCTGCATCATTTTTGTGTCAATTATGGACTAATTGGACCAGAAAAACATAACTGGGAATGCTCCCTCCTTACCCGACAACTACTTAAAACACTAGCAAATTTTCTCCAACAAATTTGGTTTGTATTTATTCGGCGATTTGGAGGTTTACCTACACGAAAAGTCTTGTTAAAGCAATGTGTGGACGCACAGCGAAGCAACAGCTTATTGAACTAGCTGTATTTTTGTTTATAACAGTTAAGAAGTGGTGATAACATATAATTTAGAAAGAATTTAAAGGGTAGTGGTATTAAAAAAGAAAAAGGGAGTCTTACTTGGGGAGAAAAAAATTTAGGGTAGACTTCAACCAACATCTGGGGTAAATGTTTAAAGCCGGGAAGGGAAACCTGGCTTTAAATTTTTTCTATTGATTACAATGTGCTTAAAGAAATTAAAAGAAAAAAAAGAGGGGCTTTGTGAAATGGTGCCGGGGGCGGGAGTCGAACCCGCACGGACCAAAGGCCCGCGGGATTTTGAGTCCCGTGCGTCTACCAATTCCGCCACCCCGGCTTTGATGTATATTTTTATATGTTAAGGATGGGACTGCTGTCAAGGAAAGAATAACAAAATTTGCAAATTTGTGGTAAAATACATTTACACAATGGCTGCTAGCTGCCTTCAACTTCAATTTGCAGGAGTTGGGGTAGTCATCGACAATGTTGTTAACAAGTCTACAAAACACAGGCCATGCCTGTTTAACAGGAAGTGCACATGATACTTGATGAGAATTATATTGACAATTTAAAGGAATATTTTCAGTCCGGGCAAATGTACGAGGATTTTGAATATTCCTCTGAAGAGCGAAGATACGAGATCCTGGATTTTTTGGAAAAGGTCATAGAATTGGGGGAAATTGCAGATGAAACCGCCACTCAGATCATTTTCAAGAATACTCAGCTAGAGGGATTTTTCAATAAAAACAACCAGAAATAGCGGGTTTCAAGGTCCCCTATACTGTAAGCCTTTTGCTGCAAAAATTCCCATCCGGAAGGGCAGTTGTTTTGAGCATCCCAGGGGTTATTGGAAAAAATCAGGGCCAGGCCTTTATTTTTGACAATATTTTCCACTCGTTTTAAAAAGTCCTTCCAGTTGGTGAAGGCACGGCTTAAAACAATATCAGCGCAGCCGCCTTCCGGGGGATGGTAATCTTCCAGCCTGAGGTTCAGTACATGAGTGTTTTCCAATCCTAGCTGTGTAAGCGCGTAGAGCAAAAAAGAACTTTTTTTCTGCTTGGATTCTATAAGGGTGTAGGAACCATTGTTCCAGACTATGCGAAGTGGGATACCCGGTAATCCGGCTCCTGCACCGATATCAAATATTTTAGGCTCTAGAGGCAGGGAAAGGGTGTTCAGAAAATTTGCCAAATAAAAACTGTCCGGAATCAGTTTTTGGCAGATAGTCTCCCAATCCTTGGGACCTGTTAGGTTTACCCGTTGGTTCCAGGAGGTAAGTAGTTGCAGGTAGCGGGTAATTTTTTGGACTTGGGAGGAGTTAATATCCGGACGATGACCTTCGATCTTGCTGGCAACTTGTTTAGAGTCAATCATTTTTGAAAAGTGTATAAATTTTGATTGCCCTGCTAGGCAGTATGTTGAGATTTTATGTCTATCCGGAGTTTTGTTGACCTGAAATACTTGTAATATAAAATATTCCGGGTTGCAAATACCCCTAAAGAAGTGTTTACGTGATTTACTATAAAGTTCTATGTTCGAAGTTAGAAGTTTTGAGGTCAAAACAAGATGTTGTCTTGCAAGGGGTTAAGTACATTCATCGAACTCCTTGGTTCCGATAGCAAGAAGGGGTACAAGCAGAAAATCATTGAAAAACAGGAGAGATATCCATGTCAGGACACAGTACTAACACAGGCGCAGTAATGTTCCCGGGCCAGGGATCCCAGGAAAGAGGCATGGGCAGGGATATAGCAGAATCTTATTCCGAAGTCATGGAGTTGTGGAAGAAGGGGGAACAAATAGCTGGAGCCCCGCTCAGGGAAATTTATTGGGAAGGTGATGAGCAGGCCATGACCGAAACCAGTTATCAACAACCCGCTTTGGTGATTACCAGTCTGGGTTTGTGGCGTGTACTTTCTTCAAATATTCGGCCCCAATACTTTTCCGGACACAGTATCGGGGAATATACCGCACTTATTGCTTCCGGAGTGCTGGATTGGGAACAGGCACTGGAGTTGGTCTGTCTACGGGGGAGGCTAATGTCCGAAGCAGGCAGGAGCGCCTCCGGAAAAATGGCCGCAATCTTGAAGCTTCCCCAGGAAACTGTTCAGCAAATCGTGGA
>CAJXKR010000254.1 GCA_913055815.1 uncultured Desulfohalobiaceae bacterium
ATTTCGGATTTTAAATTTGTATGGATTAAAAAATCAAATACAAACAGCTAATTGAATTCTAGAACAAAAAAGCCGTGTCAAGAATATATTCAGTTTGGACTATTGTGCTTGATTATGATAAATACATCTTGGATCCGAAAGGAAAAAAATACAATTTGGAGGAACGTTATGAATAAATTCTGGAAGCCTTTTCTGGCCTTGTTATTGCTGACCCTGTTGGTGGGCTGCACAAATTTCAAGGATACAATGGCCACCTCATCCTTGGATAACCGGGAATCCGATAGATTCAAGAACATGCCCGTAGCGGAGCAAGAAGAATTGCCTGAAAATAGCTACACGAATCTGGGTGAAATCCATACCAAGTTCAGTAGACCCAAGTACGTTACAAATTACAATCTAATCCGGGAAGATGCACGCAGAAGCTTGAAGATAAAGGCAGTAAACATGGGAGGGAATGCAATAACTGGTTTGAAATGCGAAAGGCTGGAAAACAAGGGCTGGCAAGACGAATTGACCGTTCGGTGCAGCACGGAAGTGATCAGGATCAATTCCAGGGAAGCTTTGCAAGAGCTAAGAAACGAACCCGTTATGCCCGGGAGATTACCGCAGGCAGAGGCATCTAACCAAACTGCAAGCGAAGGCAAGGGTTCCAAGTTCGGAGTGGGCTGGCTGAGCAGATACGGTGTAATCGTGACCAATTACCACACCGTCAAGGGCAGTGAGAATATATTTATCAGGCTTTCCAGCGGTAAAAAGGTGCAATCCAAAGTGCTAAAACAGGATCCGGGTAGCGATATAGCCATCCTGGAACCTGAACAAAAGCTCTCAGACAGAAAAGGCCTCCCTCTTGCCGATTTTAAAGCCAAGGCAGGCGACGAGGTCTTCGTGCTGGGGTTTCCTGCTTCCTCCAACCCCAAGCAGGATCCTAGGATCGTAAAAGGGGTCCTGAATTCTACTTCCGGATATCGCGGGGATCCGCGTACATATCGTATAAATGCTTCGCTTGAAAAGGGGTATTCCGGCAGCCCCCTGCTAAATCCCGAGGGTATGGTCCTGGGGGTAGTGATTCAACAAGGTAGCGCACCGGAACTTTTCCCCGGACAGCAAGAATTGTCCCCTGATGAGCACTATGCAGTCAAGATCGGTTATTTGAGTTCAGTGTTGGATGGGTATTCAAAATTTTCGAGTTCCAAGGGCGAAGAAAAGCAAATTTCTACACTGCGGGAAAATATTTTCACTGTAATAGCAGAATAGATTGTTGTACCTATTGTCAGTATCTGGACTTGATCTAAATTAATAGATGTTTGTTTATACTGTAGGGCAAATTTGATTTAACTAATTAGAAATATTTAAATCTTATCAATTTTATTCGAAGACGGCGTGGAGGGTGCCTGTTTGCAATTTAACAATTTAACAATTCGATTTAATTTGTATTTACTAGTAGAACAAAATAGCCCTTGTTTATCTGGAAACCTCGTTGAAAGACATATTGAGCAGATTCAAGAACCCGTTTGAACCGTGGGCAATTTTGTCCGAAGGTACAAGAACCGGGAACGTGGAGCCATTAACAATTAACGGATATTGCAACCGGAAACTGACAGTGGTTTTAAATCTGTGGTCCTGTTTTTTTTTACTTACCATTTTCCCGGGATCTTTGTGCCACAGGATTTGCAACTATTGCCGTCCAGGTTGTTCTCTCCCAGGATGTAGCCTTTTCTTTCCAGGATCAGTTCCCCGCAATTGTGGCAAAAGGTGTTCAATCCCGGGGAGTAATTGGTGTTTCCGATATATACATATCTTACCCCTTCCTGCATGGCTATCTTGCGGAAATCCTTCAAGGTGGACATTGGAGTGGGAGGTACTTTGTCCAACTTGTACCTGGGGATGAATCTAAGTAGGTGCATGGGATTGTCCGGGCCCACGTTCTCCAGTATCCAATTGCACATTTTCTTGAGCATGTCTTGGTCATCCGTGTATCCCGGGATTACCAGATTGGTGATCTCGAAATGCACTCCCTGGTCAAAGAGTGTCTTGAAGGTCCTTAGCACCGGTTCCAGGTTCCCTCCGTTCAGCTTCTTGTATATCTTTTCGCTAAAGGCCTTCAAGTTGATATTTGCCCCGTCTATGTAGGGGCACAGTTTGAGCAGCGGGTCCTGGTTGATGAATCCGTTGGAAATAAGGAGATTGTCCATCCCCTCGGATTTGGCCTTTTGGGCGGTATCCAACATGTATTCGTAAAAAGTTATGGGTTCGGAATAGGTATAGGCAATGCAATTTGCCCCTTCCTCCCGGGCTGCCTGGATTGCTTCCCCTGGGAACAAATCCCGGTGCCGCACTTCCGAGGGTTTGGATTGGGAGATTTGCCAGTTCTGGCAATTAAGGCACCTGAAGTTGCATCCGGTGGTGGCCAGGGAAAATACCCTGCTTCCTGGTTTGAAGTGGAACAGGGGTTTCTTTTCCACCGGGTCCATGTGTACTGCGCAAGGATTGCCGTAGCAAAGGGAATACAGCCTGCCGTTTTTGTTTACTTTGGAACGGCATACGCTCCTGTCCCCGGGAGATAATACGCAAAAGTTGGGGCAGGTAGTGCAGGTCACGGTATTATCTTGGGAGTTCCGATAAAACTTTGCCTCCTTTGACCACTTCCATAATTCCTGCGGTGCGTCGTTTCTGAATATACTGCCCTGGATACCTTGGCTACCGTTGTTTGTAGTCTCCTCAAACGCGGCAAAAGCCGGGTCGCCCAATGTCAAGCACGCACACAGGGAACATGTTCCCAGGTACAAGAATTGCCGTCTGTTTATGCTATATGAATTCATCTTTTAACTCCGTTTAAAACAAGACTTGCGGATTTTATTCCTATAAGGGCCCATATTGCCCAAACCACACCCAGCAGGGGGATCATTATCACGCTTATTATCAGTGCCCCAGTTGCAGCCCCGATTATATCAGCGGAAAAGAAACGGGTGATCGCGGTAACGTTTTCCTGTCTTATTTGCAGCGCTACCGGGAACTGCAATCCACAAACCAGGGAGAGCAGGAAACCTGTGCATAAAAAGAAGCTTACAGGTAGATCCCCTCCTATATAGTTTACACTTAACAAGAAGATAATCAAAAGCAGTATGAGTGCAATATCTGTGTACACAAAAAGTTTTCTCCCGTGTTTCCTGATGCTTTGACCCCAGATAGCCCCGGGCAAGAGACCTGCCAGGAAGAGCGTGACTATTAGCCCTATCAGGTAGTAAATATAACCATAAAAGATCTGGAATGCAAAAATAAGCAAGATTTCACTCCCCATGTTCGTAAATCCGGTGCTGAACAATACAAACTCTTCACTGGAAATCCAGATTATGTAAACCATCCCCAGGACACCCAAAACCCAGTACAATATCGCCGGAGATGTCCCGTGCTTGTAAAACCACTGCGAAAACATTATCTGCATCAATCTGGGTTGCAGATCCGTATTTTGGCTTGCCTTGTATTGGATCCGCTCTTGCAATCCCTGGATACGTTCCGGAGTTACATTTCCGGAGTAGTAAAAGCGCACGAACTGTGTGTCTATTCCTTTTTGCCGGAGCAGATCAGGGATGTTGGTGTCTATTGAAGAGTCGCTGCACAAAAAGAAGGTTTGTTTTCCAGGGAGCAGCTTGACATGTTCAAAATGCTCCCTGGCACTGGCATACAGGGAGGAGATCTTTTTTTGTGCCGGCCGGGAGAGGTAGTTTGCAAATCCCTGGACTGAAAAACTCCATACACCCTGTGAGGAGAGGTGGCGTTTTATCAGTTCAAAGAATTCACTGGTATAAAAGCGATTGGTTTGGAAGGTTTGCGGTTCCGGCAAACTGGAGATAATGGCGTCGTATTTGTTTTCTGTTGCGGAAAGATACGTCCTGGGGTCCTTGTTTATAATCCGCAGTTGGGGGATCTTTTCCAGAAAGCCGTATTTGAACTGCACATCTGTTAAGACCGGATCGATTTCCACATAGTCCACTTTTTGAGGTGCATATTTTTCAATTTCCCCCAGGACATTGCTTTTGGCGGAAATAAGCAGGATATTTTCCGGGTCCCGCAATTGGCTCAAAGGGTAGTGTACGACTTCTTCGGCTGCAAAGTGGTCTTGAGTGCTGTAAAAAGGTTTCCCCTGGTTGTACAATGTATATTGCTGATTGTTTTTAACAACTTGGATGCGTCCGTATTTGCTTTCCTGCAAATAAACTATGTTTTCCTGGGCAAAATCCAAATTGGTTTTCGGGAGAAATATACCGGTGGCAAGAACGGCTAAGGTTATACCGAAAACAAGTAGATACCGGGGACGTGTTCTTTGATTACCCGGAATTAAAAGGATGCAAAGGATGAACAAGGGCAGGTGGGCAAAGAATATCCCCATCAAAGGCTGGAACAGGAATACCAGTACAAAGGAGAACAGCGCACCCCCCATTACATCACCGATGTTGTCAGTGATAAATACCTGGGTGCCGGAAATATTTGATTGAAAATTCCTGAGCACCAATAGGCTGTATGGGAGTACAAATCCTATCAAAAGCGCGTAGGGGCCTATGGTGGCCACCACGAATCCCAGACTGGAATAGAATCCCACAGCACTGCCGGGAATGAAGATTATGTCCCGCAAGAATCTTATGGCCAGGATCTGCAAGGG
>CAJXKR010000255.1 GCA_913055815.1 uncultured Desulfohalobiaceae bacterium
GGCATAGGGGACGTTACCCTTCCCTTGCCTTCTGCCTGTGTGCAGGCAATGAAAAAGGCCATGGACGAGATGACCTCGGTGGAGACGTTCCGGGGCTATGGACCTGAACAGGGATATGAATTCCTGCGGGAGAGGATAGCAAAAAATGACTATCAGGACAAAGGAATAGATATTTCCGCTGAGGAGATTTTTGTCAGTGACGGTGCAAAATGCGATACCGGCAATTTTCAGGAGATATTGGCAGGTGATGTGCAAGTGGCTCTCCCCGACCCGGTATATCCTGTGTATCTTGATACCAATGTAATGGCAGGTAGAGCAGGTGAGTTGGAAGGAGAAAGATTCAACAATATAGTATACCTGGAGAGTACCAGGGAGAACAATTTTGTTCCGGATTTGCCCTCGGAGCCCGTGGATGTGATTTATTTGTGTTATCCAAACAATCCCACCGGGGCTACAATTGATAAGCAGGGGCTCAAGAAATGGGTCGACTATGCCAGGGAGAATAACGCCCTGATTTTGTACGACAGTGCCTACGAGGCCTTTGTGCAGGATCCTGAGATTCCTCGTTCCATATACGAGGTTGAAGGTGCAAGGGAAGTGGCAGTGGAATTCAGGAGCTTTTCCAAGACTGCCGGTTTTACCGGAGTCAGATGTGCTTATACGGTTGTACCCAAGGATTGTGTGGCCTATACTTCCCAAGGGGATACCTACTCCTTGCACAAACTTTGGTCCAGGAGACAGGGCACGAAGTTCAACGGAGTGGCATATCATGTCCAAAGAGGAGCAGAAGCTGTATATACATCTGAGGGCAGCGAACAGGTGAACGAACTCTTAAATTACTATTTGGGCAATGCCTCTTTGATGAAAAAAGAGATGGAAAACATGGGTTATGAGTGCGTTGGAGGGGTGAATTCCCCATATATTTGGATTTACGGTGGAAAAAGTTCATGGGAGTTTTTTGACCTCTTGCTTAATAAAGCCGGCATAGTTTGTACTCCGGGAATTGGATTTGGCAAGTGCGGTGAACAGTTTATTAGGCTCAGTGCTTTTAACAGCCGTGAAAATGTAGAAAAGGCCATGTCCAGGATCAGGGAGTATTTTTAGTTGTTGATCATACCGCGCCGGGTAGTAGCCCCTTGAACAATTCATTTTTAAGTGTAATATAACTATAGCGAAAGCTGCACTGAGGGCTATCCAATTTTAAAATCCGGTGATTTTCCGAGAGGCGATCTTGTTTCAATTGGGCAGGATACTACTGGTCTTGGGAGGTATATTGATTATATTGGGGGGGATATTTGTCTTATTCCCCAATTTTCCGTTGGGTAGATTGCCAGGGGATATTGTTTTCAAACGCAAGGGGGTTACCATTTATATTCCATTGGTGAGTTGCCTGCTTATAAGTATAATCCTGAGTGCGGTATTTTATTTCTGGAGGAAGTAGGAGGATGATTTGAAACGGACCAGAATTAATCAAGTCTTGAAATCCGAGGAACATTACAAGGACCCGATCCTGATAAAGGGTTGGGTAAGGACCAAACGGGAGTCCAAGGGTTTCAGTTTCTTGGAGCTCAACGACGGCTCCTGTTTGGAGAACCTGCAAGTAGTGGTGGAAGATAAAATAGACACCGATGATGTGTTAAAGGATATAGGAACCGGTGCTTCGGTGGAGGTAACAGGGGATGTGGTAGAATCTCCGGGAAAGGGACAAAAATGGGAGCTTCAGGCAAAACAAATCCGATTGGTAGGGATTGCCGACCCCGAGACCTATCCCTTGCAGAAGAAAAGGCACTCTGACGAATTTTTGCGGACCATTTCCCATTTAAGGGCCAGGACCAATAAGTACGGTGCCCTGTATAGATTGAGAGCCGAACTCTCTTTTGCCATACACGATTTTTTTCACGAGCGCAATTTTTTCTATATACACACCCCTATTATTACCGGCTTGGACTGCGAAGGTGCCGGGGAACTGTTCCGGGTCAGCAGTTTGGATATGGAAAATTATAACCAAAAAAGTATTGAGGATGACTTTTTCGGTAAGAAAGCCTACCTTACCGTGTCCGGGCAACTAACCGCAGAGACCCTAGCCTGTGCCCTGGGCAATGTTTATACATTCGGTCCCACTTTCAGGGCGGAGGATTCCAATACTCCCAGGCATGCAGCCGAGTTCTGGATGGTGGAGCCTGAAGTCGCTTTTGCAGACCTAGAGGAAATTATTGATCTGGCAGAGGAATTTATATTTTCTATTGTCACGCATATCAAAAAGCATTCCGCATCCGACCTGGCCCTGTTTTCCAGTTTCGTGGACAAGTCCCTGCCTGAAAGACTGGATATGGTTCAGAACAGAAATTTTGAGAGATTGGACTATGAAGGGGCAATAGAGATATTGGACCAGGCAGATAAGAGTGAAAAATTTCAATACCAGCCGGTTTATGGTACTGATTTGCAGACTGAACACGAGCGTTTTTTAACTGAAAAGTATTTTCAAAAGCCGGTAATAGTATATAATTTTCCCAAGGATATAAAGCCATTTTATATGAAGGTAAACCCGGATAACCAAACCGTGGGTTGCCTGGATGTTTTACTCCCCCATATAGGGGAAATTATTGGCGGAAGCCAACGCGAGGACAATTTGCAGGTCCTGGAAAATCGCATGGACGAATTGGGGATGAATAAACAGGAATACGAGTGGTATTTGGATTTGAGAAGATTTGGAACTGTTCCTCATGCCGGATTCGGGTTGGGATTTGAGAGACTGCTCATGTTTATAACCGGGGTGTCAAACATTAGGGATGTAATTCCATTTCCCAGGACACCAAAAAAACTGGACTTTTAAACTATTCCGGTTTATTTGTTCGGAATTTAGAATTCGAAATTCAAATCTGAATGGATTTCGCTTATGCCGGTGTTGTCAGAATCATTCTCCTCTGCTGGATAGGATGCGGTATAGGAGAAATAAAGCCCCACGGAAAGATTTTCATAAAGATTGTAATAACTGGACAGATCAACTCCCCACATGGATTGCATTCTTGCTTCCTGTATAGACTCGGTATGATCAATTTGGGATGTATTGTTTTGGTCCTCGTATTGGTTGTAGTAAATGTTCTTGGCGTAGAAGAGGTTAAAAGAGTTGTTCAATCTTTTTAACAGATTCAAATCTTTTGCTCCTACCTGAATGCCAATATTTTTTTTTGAAAACTGTGATTTTGATTCGGTGGGAACAGAATCTTTCCAATGCGGAAAGGCCTTGGCCTGTTGTTGCAAATCGAAGGAGAGCAGGTCTTCGCCCTCCAGAAAACGATTATCCTGATTTTCCGAACTATAAAACACATGGAAAACAGGGGTTATTTTTTCCATTTGGTATTCCAATCCAAAATCGGTTAACCAACTTCTGTAATAATCTTTGTCTTGTTGGAAATTATTTGTTCCGTACAAGGAATGGACCTGCATATTCAGGGGGCCCAATATGGAACCGGACAAACTTCCTCCCATCCAATAAATTCTTTCTGTTGCTTTTCTTTGAGGTGCATTCGTCTTTGCTTTCCAGAAAGGTGGTAGTTGATAATTGTTTCGCACTTTGCTCAAAAGGAAGTACGGGGAGATGTTGAATCCGTTTTCCGGAAAAATTTGCTGGGAGGAATCAGTGCCTTGGATTTGTCTCTGCTCGAACCCCTGTTTTAAGGGGAATTTTTGTGTGGATAATTGCTTTGTAAATATATCAGAAGGTCCGAAATGGAATGATTGTTTATTATCTACAAAGGGTCCGGAATTATCTCTATCGGGTGTACCTTTTCTAAAAAAGAGCCCCTGTTTGTAATGATTGGAAATGTTTAAACTATTCCAAAGTGTTATTTTAGATAACAAATTTTGGTTGATGCTTGGAGAATAAGAGGTATCAAGTCCCCTATGTGGATTGTTTTTTCCTGATGCGGAGGAGGCAAACAAGAAAATACACAAACATATTGTTATAGTCAACAAATTGATTTGATACCTCATACTATACTCTGGTATTAAGAATGCATTGTCGATGTTTTTGAAGCCTTATTTGAATACATTTAAGTTATCCTAAAGCCAATCTAAAGTCAACTTTGTTTTTCGAGAATAAATTAACCCCTTGATATATACCATCATACCAGAAAGATATAAATCAAGCCTGCTAATAGCACCCGTGGCTGATGCTACCTAACTTACCGGTTGAACTTGGATTCTATTTTTCTATTCCTTCCCTGGCTTGAACACCTTCTTGAAAGTAATGCCTTATTTCTTTCATCTCGGTTACCAGATTTGCTGCTTCCGTTATTTTAGGATCAACATTCCTGCCGGTGATCACTAATTCTATATCCTCGGGCTTGTTTTCTATCAGGCTTAGTACGTCCTCGACTGATATCAATTTATAGATCATGGCAATACTTATTTCGTCCAGAATAACAAGTTGATAGTTTCCCGAGTTTATGACTTCTTTAACTTCTTCGAATCCTTGTTGTGCCAGCCTGTAGTCTTCATCGCTCGGGTTGTTGTGAATAAAACAATCCCTCCCGAACTGTTTGATTGTGATCAAGTCCGAATACCTCTGCAAACTCTCCAGTTCACTATAATGCATGCCTTTGATAAACTGTCCGATATATACGTTTATTCCGGAACCTGCTGCCCTCAAAGC
>CAJXKR010000256.1 GCA_913055815.1 uncultured Desulfohalobiaceae bacterium
TGAACCCTGAATTTGGCATCCGGAACGGATACGTATATGTTACCTTTTAATATTTTGTTTGATATCAGTTTCTTGGGACTTATATTCTTTACGAGCCTGTTGTTGTCACTTCTTTTTATTCCGATGTCCAGCAAAGTGGCTGTAGCTTTGGATGTATTGGATTTGCCTGACGAGAGAAAAATACATGATGAACCCCTGCCCAGGATGGGGGGTATAGCGATAGCTCTTTCCTTTTTTTTGGCTGTAGTAATGTGTATAAAAGTGATTCCCATAATCCAGGGATTCATTTTAGGGGGAGTTGTTGCCGCTTTTATCGGTCTGTTGGACGATATATTCCATTTTCCGCCCAAATTGAAGTTTGTGGGTGAAATTATTGCTGCTTTAGTATTTATAGTTGTCAGTGATACTTATCTCTCTGGGTTGGGGAATCTTTTCGGATTTGGAGACATCTATTTTGGAGCTTGGGGTATACCGATAACTGTTTTCTGTATGGTCGGAGTTATGAATGCCCTCAATCTGTCCGACGGGTTGGACGGACTGGCTGCCGGAATTGCGGTGATTGCCCTGATTTTTTTGGGTATTTTGTCCTACGAGATCAGTTCCTGGTATGTACTGTCAGTGATAATAGCCTTGTTCGGTTCTGTAATCGGTTTCCTGCGTTTTAACAACTATCCTGCAAAGTTGTTCATGGGAGATACCGGCAGCCTGCTTATTGGATTCGTGCTGGGTGCCTTAGCCGTGGCATTGGCTTCCAATTCCCAGGGAGGGGAAGGTTCCATCGCTCCGGTGACACTGGCAATAATCCTGGGGGTGCCGATCGTGGATACATTGTACGTTATGGGACGGAGGTTTATAAAGGGATTGAATCCCTTTCATCCTGACAAGACCCATTTGCACCACAGATTGTTGAAATTCGGCTTGCAGCATTCGGAAGTAGTGACGATCATATATACTTTAACCATTTTGTTTTGTTTCCTGGGTTGGAGTATAAAATACTGGCCGGATTGGGGTCAGTTTTATTTCGGATGCGGCTGTTTTATAATATTATATTTGGTATTGGATTTTTTGGAAAGAAGGAATTTTAATAATTTACTGTTCGGGTTTACTCAAAAGATCGGCAACATTAAAAGAAGGGATTTTGTGTCTGTCAGTGGACAAAGTGTAAAATATATCCAGCCTGTCTTCCTGGTGATGTTTTTGTTTCCTGCCCTTTTTATCTTACCAGTGAATAACCTTCTGGGATTACTATCCTTTGCCATAGTTTGCATTATACTTATTCTTTATCCCTGGAACGGGGGCAAAAAAAGCATGCCCCTGGCATACGGAGTTATTTTCCTTTCCTGTTTCTTTTTACTGATACTTTATAATTTCAATTTGGAAATTTCGCCGGCTATTTTTTATTATTTGAACATATTGAGCCTGCTCGCTTTTTGCTGGGTGGCCTTCAGGATACTGTTTCACAGATACGACAAGGTTTTGTTGCCCTCCAGTTTCGAAATACTGCTTATCGGATTCTCTTGGTTTATTCCCATTGTCCTGGGCTCAACCCTGGATATTACCACTGCTATGCAAAAAAGGCTTTTTTGGGCCTGCCTGCAGGCGATACCCATGTTAGGGTTGGTTAAATTGAGCATGCGCAGTCATGCACGAAGAAACAAGGGGATGGCTCTTGGTTTCGTGTTGGTGTTTTTGTTTTTGGGTAGCACTGCGTACTTGGTATAGGGAAAGTTACAAGTTATAACGAATTGAAATTATAATATTTAATAATTGGTATAGTTCAAGTGTTCACATGTGTCCAGCGATCTTCCGGGCTTTCCTGATTTCCGGAAGGATCGCTGGAATAATAAGTTTTCAATTTGGAAAAAGAGCTATTATCAGTTGAAATTATTAGATGTTCTCTTCCGGTCCCGCCAAGTCATGGTATGTTTCCCTGCGGCGTATAACTCGGTCAGTGGAGCCGTCCACCAAAACTTCCGGCGGTCTGGGTCTGGAATTGTACTGCGAGGCCATTGCCAAGGAGTAGGCTCCTGAGGAAAAAACCGCCAGGTACTCGCCGGGCTCGATCCCGGGCATCTTTCTGTCCTGGGCCAGGAAATCCCCGGTTTCGCAAATTGGCCCCACGATGTCCAGTTTTCTTTCATCCCTTCCCTGTGGAACAACTTCGGCTATCCGGTGATAGGCCCCGTATAGGGAGGGCCGGATCAAGTCGTTCATGGCCGCGTCAACTACCACGAAGTTCTTGAGTTCGGTTTGTTTCACAAACAGGGATTTTGTTACCATGATTCCGGCATTTCCGGCTATGACCCGTCCGGGTTCCAGGATCAGGGTCAAGGGATAGCCCTGCAGTGAGTCGGTTAATGCCTTTCCGAGTTCACTCGGATGAGGGGGATCTTCTTCCTCGTAGGTTATTCCCAGGCCACCTCCTATGTCCAGGTGACTGATGTTTATCCCAATTTCCTTCAAGTCCTGGTATAATTGTTTCAGCCTCTCCAGGGCATCCAGGATCGGGGAGACCTTTGTCAATTGGGAACCGATGTGGCAGTCTATTCCGATTGGCTCCAGACCTTTCATTTGCATGGCTTCCTTGTAGATATCAATTGCCTGATCCATATTTATTCCGAACTTGTTTTTTTGCAGGCCGGTGGAGATATAAGGATGGGTCTGGGGATCCACATCCGGGTTTATACGCAGGGATATCCTGGCAGTCTTGCCTTTGTTCTCCGCCACATGGTTCAGTTGATGCAATTCCTGCCTGGATTCCACATTGAACATCAAGATGTCCGCATCCAGGGCTTGCTCCAGTTCAAACTCCTGTTTGCCCACTCCTGAAAAAACAATCTTGGAGGGATCTATCCCCGCCTTTAATGCCTTGTAGAGTTCTCCTCCTGACACGATGTCCACTCCTGCACCCTGGTTCTTGAAAAGCTCCAGAACGCTCAGATTGGAATTACATTTTGCGGAAAAGCAGGTGAGATGGGGTATATCCTTAAAAGCGGAATCATAGGCCTGGTAATGCCTGAGCAGGGTGGAGGCGGAATAGATGTACAGGGGCGTGCCGTGTTTTTCAGCAAGATCCTTTACTTTCAAGTCCTCTGCCCAAAGTTCGCCGTCTTTTTCCTGAAAATAGTGCATATTTGCTCCTTTTATTCGATCGGGTGTTTGCTTATGTTCATCTAAGTTTTCGGTCAGACATTAACTAGTGCTTTGTCACATATAATTTGTCGCTTTTACACTAATGTCATTCCGGCGAAGGCCGGAATCTAGAAAAACAGAAAAAAGACTGGATCCCGGATCAAAGCTTGCCCCGTACTCCGATACGGGGTCCGGGATGACAGAATTGCAATTAACATGCTTATTCTGACCGACATTTAAAGTATGACAAGACACTAGTTGGATTATGTCCTGGAATCATAACCCTGTTAAGGGTCGCAGAACTACCTGTCAAAATTGATCTGCTACATCCCCGGAAGTAACAGTGAGATACTCCCCGGAGTTGGTATTTACTACCAGCCCTCCCTGCAGATTTATATCCTGTGCTGTTCCTTGTATTACCTTGTCCCTGTCCTGAATTGTCACCTTTCTGCCCAGGGTGACATTTAGCGCTTTCCAATCTTCCCTGATACTGGTAAAACCGTATTCCTGGTACTGCGAGTGGATCGCTTCCATCTCACGGAGCAGAACCTGCAGGAATCCCAGCCTGGAAAATTCCTGCCCGTATTCTGTAACAAGGGAAGTGGCGGTGGATTGTATCTGTTCACTGAAACAGGGCTTGGGAGTGTTAATGTTTATTCCTATACCTATAACCAGGTAGTGCAATTTGTCCGGTTCTGCAGCTAGTTCGGTCAGGATTCCCCCGAGTTTCCTTCCTGATAGCAGGATGTCGTTGGGCCATTTCAATCCCGGATAATAACCGGTAAGGTTTCGGATAGTCCTGGCTGCTGCTATCCCGGTGGCGAGTGGGAAGTGCAGGATATCCTCCGGCCGCATGTTTGGCCTGAAGATCAGGGAAACACAGACACTGCCGGGGTGGGATTCCCAATTCCTGCCGAGTCTGCCCTTTCCGGAAACTTGTTTTTCCGCGATTATCAGGGTCCCCTCCGGGTAGCCTTGTTTGGCCAATTCTACAGCTTTTTCCTGTGTGGAGGAAAGTTCCTGATAGTAAAATACTTCCCGTCCCAAAACCCGGGTGTTTAATTCGGGCAAAAGCTCTGAGGGCAAGAGCCGGTCCGGGGAAGAAAGTAGCTTGTATCCCTCGCCCGGAGTGGAGACAATATTGTAGCCTTGCTCCTTGAGTCTTCCTATGTGTTTCCAGACCGCGGACCTGGAGATGCCGGCAGCCTCACCCAGTTGTTTGCCGGAAATCTTGCCTTGTTTGCGCAGAAGATCCAAAACAAGTTGTCTGGAATCTGGATTACTCATATAAGACCTTGGTTTTTGGGTTCTATCAAAGTTGCGGGTTAGCCCCAATGCCCTCGCGGGCACAACGAAACATGAAAAGGTGTTCAACTTGTAGAATAAATAGCCTATTAGTTCTTTTTCTTATTTAAAACCTGATATGGTTGAAACTTGTCAATAGGGCAATAGTATCTTTTTACCATCTTAGAGGGTTAGCTGTGTATT
>CAJXKR010000257.1 GCA_913055815.1 uncultured Desulfohalobiaceae bacterium
AAAATGAACCGGGTATTGGAAATAGACCAGGATGATTTTACAGCTGTTGTTGAACCCGGAGTAGTTACAGCTGATTTTCAAGCCACTGTCAGATCCAGGGGACTGTATTATCCACCGGATCCAGCAAGTGTAAAGATTTCCACTGTAGGTGGTAATGTATCCACCAATGCCGGGGGGTTGCGCGCAGTTAAGTACGGGGTGACCAAGGATTATGTCCTGGGGCTGGAAGCGGTTCTGCCCGGAGGTGAACTTATTAGCACCGGGGGGAAGGTGTACAAGGACGTGGTCGGGCTGGATCTTACCTCCTTGTTAGTGGGGTCCGAGGGTACTTTGGCCTTTTATACCAAGATCGTGTTGAAGCTGTTGTCCCTCCCGGAAACAAGTGCTTCGGTCCTTGTAGGTTTCCGGGGACTGCAAAGCTTGATGCATGCAGCAAATACCGTGTTTAAAAGTGGTCTTACCCCGGTGGCGATGGAGTTCCTGGACCAAAATACCATTTTTTGTCTGCAAAAGGCGGGTGCATTTCCTTTTGCTGAAAAAATCAATTCCATGCTTTTGTTGCAGTTTGAGGGATCTGAAGATAATGTCAATGCAGATTTGCAAAGACTGAATAAGATGAGCAGGGAATGGGATTATCAAACTTTCGATACTGCTGGAAAAGAAGGAAAAGAAAGTGAATTGTGGGAGATCAGGAGACAGATAAATCCAGCTTCCTTCCGGATGGGTCCGGACAAGATCTCGGTGGATGTAAGCGTGCCCAGGGGAAAATTGCAAAAAGCACTCCATAAAATCAGAGGGATAGGTGAGGACTTCGAACTTTACGTCTTGAACTTTGGACATTTGGGAGACGGGAATATTCATGTGAATGTGATGTACGACTCCGGGGATGAATCCCAGAATGAAGCCGCAGGGAAACTGATAGAACAGGTCCTGTTGGAAGTCCTTGAACTGGGGGGGTCAATCTCGGGAGAACACGGTGTGGGATTGGTAAAAAGGCCCTATTTGTCCAAGCAGTTGGGGAAAAGGGAGAGAGGGCTTATGCAAGGCATAAAACAGGTGTTCGATCCCGGAAATATCATGAATCCGTACAAGGCCTTTTAGCCTTGGTTATTGATAAATCGCAGGTTATGAGCACAAAAGCTATAAAAGACAAATCCGAAAGGGATCGGGTTTCCCTGCAATTAGAGGCGGACAAGCAATGCATTTTGTGTGGAAAGTGCATGGAGGTTTGTCCGATTCTTGCAGTTACTGCAAAGGAGGAGCTTAGTCCCAGGGCAAAATATTTTTTGCTTCAGGAACTTGCAGCAGGCAAGCAGGAGCTGTCAGAGAACAAGGTCAAGGACTTGGCCGGTATTTGCCTGAAATGCGGCCGTTGTGCAGATGTTTGCCCCCAGGGGTTGAATGTGTCCGGAGCCATTATCGGATTAAAGTCCCGGTCTCCGGGTTGGAAAGCCTGGATATGGGGAAGGTTGGTCAAGAATTTACAACTTGTCTATCCTCTTTTATACGGGTGGAAGAAAATTTCCCAAAAAATAGGTGGCTCAAGGTATAATTCCCTGATTGGTAGCGGTTATGAGGAAATAATTCCCAGGTTCAGGATAGGTTCTCTAGAACCGGTGGGAGAACAGAAAAGGGCGGTGCTTTTCCCTGGATGTTTATCCAGGTACGGTGCCTTGAGTTGGAAAAACAGGGCAGAAGAGATAATAAAAAGGGCGGGTTATTCGCTCTTGGATATGCCGGATTGGAATTGTTGCGGCTTTGCAGTCTCCAGGGCCGGATTGTTGGAGGATGCGGAAGAAATGCAGCAGGACAATCTGGATTTGTGGAGGAGTCTGGATAGACCCTATATTTTTGTGCTTTGTACTACCTGTTTAAAGGGTCTTCGCGAGATGGCCAAAAACGACCTGGATTGGCAGGGTGAACAAAGTATCTGGATAGGTTCCCTTGTCCCGGTTTCTTCGTTGCTCAAGTATTCCGAATTTGAGATGTTGAATACAGATAGAAGCTTGTATCTGCACAGGCCTTGCCATGCAGAGAACAGGGACTGGAGTGTCTGGAAAGAAATCGGGCTCTTTGAGCATACGGATACAAAAGAGGTGAACCAATGCTGTGGATTCGGGGGGTGCTTGCAGCTTGAGAAACCGGAAATCCCGGAATTGATTGCAAGGAATTATTGGAACAGCAGGACTTGTTCAGACAATGAAGGACAGTTGTTGACTGAATGCAGTGCTTGCATTATGCAATTGGACAGATTCAAGTCCGCAAATGTCCAGGTGTCACATTGGCTGGACGCGGTTGAATTTACTTGAGTACATACAACACGGAACTTATTACTTTTATTTCAATTCCGGACTTTAAATTAAATCGAGGAGATAATTGGTTATGTTTAATGTAGTAGCCAAAAAGATATTTGGTACCAAGAACGAACGCTACTTAAAATCATTGCAACCCACTGTGGAAAAGATCAATGAATTGGAACCCCAAATGCAGGAACTGCAGGACGAGGATTTTCCCGGGAAGATAACCGAGTACAAGGAACAGGTGGCCAAGGGTAGGGAATTGGACGACCTGCTACCCGAGGTTTTTGCCCTGGTAAGGGAGGCGTCAAAGCGTGCCCTGGGACTCAGGCCTTTTGATGTGCAGCTTTTGGGAGCCATCGTGCTGCACAAGGGAATAATTGCGGAAATGAAGACTGGAGAGGGTAAAACCCTTGTGGCCACAATGCCCCTTGTTCTGAATGCCCTTACCGGCAAGGGTGTGCATCTTATTACTGTGAACGATTATCTGGCAGGAAGGGACGCGGAATGGATGGGACAGATATATAATTTCCTGGGAATGAGCGTGGGCCATTTGGAACACGACATGGACGATGAAAAGAGAAAGGAGATGTATTCCTGCGATATCTTATACGGAACCAACAATGAATTTGGTTTCGATTACTTGCGGGACAATATGAAGTTTTATCCGGAACAACTTGTTCAAGGCGATCTTCACTATGCAATCGTGGACGAAGTGGATTCAGTGCTTATAGACGAGTCCAGGACCCCGCTGATAATCTCCGGACCGGCTGAAGATTCCACCACCATGTACAAGAAGATCGATACCATTATTCCCAGTATGAAGAGGGACACGGATTTTACCATCGATGAAAAGGCCAAAACCGTGATGTTAACCGATGATGGTGTTATAAAGTGCGAACAGTTGTTGAAACTGGATAATCTCTTTGATCCCCAGAATATAAATTACCAGCACCATATACTGCAGGCCCTGAAGGCCCATTATCTGTTTACCAGGGACGAGGATTATATTGTCAAGGATGGCCAAGTGATTATTGTGGATGAGTTTACAGGCCGGATCATGCCAGGCAGGAGATTCAGCGACGGGTTGCACCAGGCCCTGGAGGCCAAGGAAAATGTGAAAATCGAGGCGGAAAACCAGACCCTGGCAACCATAACATTCCAGAACTTTTTCCGAATGTACGATAAATTGGGTGGCATGACCGGTACTGCAGATACCGAAGCAGTGGAGTTCAAGGAGATATACAATCTGGATGTTCTCGTGATACCCACGCACGAGCCCATGATCAGGGAAGACTTTCCGGATGTGGTCTACATGACCCAGAAAGAGAAATACGATGCGATAATAGAGGAAATCCGGGACTTATACCGAAGAGGTCAACCCGTCCTGGTGGGAACTACCTCCATCGATAAGTCGGAGTTTATTTCCAACAGATTGAAAAAAATGAATATCCCCCATGAAGTCTTGAATGCTAAGCAGCACGAGAAGGAAGCGGAGATTATTGCCAATGCCGGAGAAAAAGGCAGGGTGACTATAGCCACCAATATGGCCGGCAGAGGTACAGACATTGTCCTGGGAGAAGGTGTCCGCGAATTGGGTGGATTGCACATACTGGGTACTGAGCGCCACGAGAGCCGGCGGATAGACAATCAGTTGCGGGGTAGATCCGGTAGACAGGGAGATCCTGGCAGTTCCAGGTTTTATTTGGCCCTGGACGATGATTTGCTCAGATTGTTCGGCTCTGACAGGATCTCAGGAATGATGGATAAAATGGGAGTAGAAGAGGGACAGGCCATAGAGAATAAAATGATATCCAGGGCAATAGAGAACGCCCAGGGTAGAGTCGAGGAGCACAACTTCGATATCAGGAAGCAGCTCCTGGAATTCGATGATGTGATGAACCAGCAAAGGGAAGTAATTTATACCAGGCGTAGGGAAGTAATGATGGCCGAAGACCTGGAGTCTTATGTTCAGGATTTTATAGATGATCTCCTGGATGAGATGTATTCCCCTTTTGAAGGTAAAGGCAAGGACAAGGATAAACCGGACCAGGAAACCAAAGACATACTGCACAGCAAATTGGAAGAGGTGTTCGCCCTGGACCGTGTTCTGGACATAAAGAATTATCTGCCTACAAAGGAAGAGTCCAGAGAGGGGATAGATTCCATTCTGAATTACCTAAAGGAGAGTGCGGGCGATCAATACCAGGAGGTGTTGAGGTATTTCCTTTTGGAAAGCCTGGACAGGTACTGGAAAGAACATCTCCTGAACATGGATTACTTGAAGGAAGGC
>CAJXKR010000258.1 GCA_913055815.1 uncultured Desulfohalobiaceae bacterium
GACCATTTGAAATACTTATTGGCTGGAAAAGCGCTTTGCGAACATCTGGTAGTAGGTATTACCAATCCGGATCCCACACTGTCTGGAGAGGATTCAACAGATCCCGGCAGATCCGCTCCTGAATCCAATCCCCTGAATTATTTCGAGCGCTATCAATTGGTCAAACAAGTTCTTGTGAGCAACGGGGTGGAGGATGCGGAGTTTTCCATAGTCCCGTTCCCCATAAATTTTCCGGATCTTTACAAGTATTACGTCCCCCTGGACTCTGTATTCCTGCTTAGCATCTACGACGACTGGGGAAGGAGAAAAAAGGAATATTTCCAGGAAATGGGCCTGGATATACACGTATTGTGGGAGGTCCCTGTGGAAAAAAAGGGCATAAGCTCTTCCAAAGTCAGGAATAATATGTTGAATCAAGATCCCTGGGAACACCTCGTGCCGGGGCAGGTGGCAGAAAAAATGCGGGAATGGGACATAGCCGGCAGGATAAAAGGGTTGATTGCCAATTATTGATACATCAATATAGATCTGCCCACGGGATGGCCCGTAGCCCTTTCTATTACTGAGCACTTAACTTTGAAGGCGAAAAAAATCCCGGGCCACTCGTTTAACAGTGCTTCGAAATTTCCCTGGCCCTTACTGATTATAAAAGGGGTTTGCCGCATCCTATCCTTGAATTCAGGGTTGCATTTTGGCAGTACCGTACCCGGAGTATCCACACCTGAGGAGATGACTTCGCAAATTTGATCAAGGCCTGCGTATTCCGCATCTGAATAAGTAGCATCGTTTATGATCGGTTTTTCCCTGACTGCATAGGTCACTTCACAGTCCCTTTTTTGCAATTCCCTGACCAAGAGGGTGTCCAGGACTATCTCTCCCGCATTATCACCCAATATCAGGGCCCTATCAGACGTTTTCACCCTGTTTGCGAAAAGATTGTAACTGTCCGGGTCTATTTGTCGATCCTCGGAATGCAATCTTTCAACCCAGTTAAATTCCCTGTCTACTCCGCTATCTATATAATTCCCGATAATGGAAATCTCCAGTGCGGCTGCCAGAGGATCCCTACTGTTTTGAACTATCTTTTCCAAATCCGGCAACAATTTCAGGGCCTGACGGTTGGAGGCCAGTTTTTCTTCTTGAAAAGGATCATATACATTGATCAAGGAGGCAATATCGGAGTACAGCTCTCCAGCCAAAGCAGGGGGCGGTTGAGTTAAATCCAGATCCTTGAATCTAGTTGCCCATTCCACCAATATCTTGCGGTGTATTTCTTCGTTTTCCGGGGCAACATTCCTGGCACATTTCAAGGCTTGATTCAAAAAACAAGGGAGACAATCCAATGTGGAATACATAGCCAAATTTTTAGAATTAAATTTATTCACTTGTCAAGTCAGCATATTAAAATTATAGTAAATTTCTGGCTCGGTAGTATGAAAAAGTTTCAGGGTAGGGCAAGTCAGGTTGATACAATTTGTCTTTTTAATTCAAGAAGGTGCAAGAAATGAGTAATTCCTACGACATTATCATAGTAGGCGGGGGACCGGCAGGTCTATTCGCAGCCTATTTTCTGCTGGAACATTCCAATTTGAGCGTTTTGTTGTTGGAAAAGGGCACTCTCCCGGAGCAAAGATCCTGCCCGATAATCAACAATCACAATTGCCTGCACTGCAATCCCTGTAATATACTCTCCGGCATGGGCGGGGCAGGTCTTTTTTCCGATGGCAAACTGAATTTCATACATAAACTGGGCAAAACCGATCTAACTCAATTCCTGTCCAGGCCAGAGGCAGATAAGCTGATAGAAGAATCCGAGGAAATATTTAATTTCTTTGGCATGGACGGAGAAGTATACCCCAGGAACATGGATGAGGCCAAAAATATCAGGAAGACCGCCAGAAAAGAAGGTATAGAACTCTTGCTCATCAAGCAGAAGCATCTGGGAAGCGATTCCCTTCCTGAACATCTCAAAGGGATGGTGGATTATATCCGGAACAAAGGTCTCGAAATCAAATGCTCCGCAGAGGTCCAAGATGTCCTGGTGCAAGAAAACAGGATACAGGGAGTGATAACCTCTGATTCCACATACTATGCACCAAATGTAATCCTCGCTCCGGGCAGGGTTGGATCCGAATGGCTGGGAGGCATAGCGGATAAATACGGACTGAACAAGGAGCACCGGGGTCTGGAAATAGGGGTGAGGGTGGAAGTGCACAACGATATTATGCGGGATTTGACCGATATAATTTACGATCCCACATTCTTTGTCCAAACCAGTACCTACGACGATCAAACAAGGACGTTTTGTACCAACCGCGGAGGATACGTAACCCTGGAAAACTATCAAAACTTTGTCTGTGTAAACGGCCATGCATATAAGGATAAAACTTCGGACAATACAAACTTTGCTTTTTTGTCCAAAGTGGTTTTGACAGAGCCTGTCACTGACAATCAGGCTTACGGAGAGTCCATAGGTAACTTGGCTTCCCTCATAGGTGGAGGTAAGGCCATATTGCAGAGGTTGGGGGATTTGAAAAGGGGCAGGCGAAGTACCTGGGGCAGGATAAAAAAAGGCTATATTGAACCTACCCTGGATAATGTAGTATGCGGTGATATTGCTATGGGCCTGCCAGCCAGGATGCTTACAAATATAGAAGAGGGATTGAAGAAATTGAATCTGGTCGTACCCGGGGTTGCCAACGATGAAACATTGCTTTACGCACCGGAAATAAAGTTTTTTGCCACTCAGATCGAAACTGACAATAGCCTTCAGACCGGAATTGAAGGATTGTATATTGCAGGCGACGGGGGTGGAGTGGCAGGTAATATTGTTGCCGCCAGTGCCACCGGTCTCATACCTGCAAAATCGATTTTGGAAAAATTGAATTAATTTTTTTAGAATTTAAAACTATCTGCAAAAAGGAGGTCCAATATGCCCAAGACATTGAATTGCTTGGTTTCCGGGCGGGTACAAGGTGTGAATTTCAGATCCTGGACCAAGAGGCAGGCCGATAGTTACGGAGTTACCGGCTGGGTAAGAAATTTGCCCGATGGTAGAGTGGAAGTTGAGGTTCAGGGTGAGGATCAAGTTTTGGATGCTTTCCGGGAGCAATTGTATCAGGGTCCTCCGGCTAGCAGGGTTGATAACCTGGAATGCGAGTGGAGCGATCAGGATAAAGTATACAAGAGTTTCGAGGTTACGTTTTGATTTGTCTGTATAGTCCTTAACTAGTGCTTGAACGAAAATTCACCCATCTACATCAAAGCTTTAAGACTTTGAAATCCTCATGTATTAATATACACTGCGGTTTCAAAATTTCTCGCTACTTCGTAGTCGAGATTGCCCTTGCTCCTTGTATATGGGCAACTTTACGTTCAATCACAGTTTTCGGTCAGACACTAACTAAAGAGCTCGAAGTTCTATCTTCTTGTGCCTTCTGACAAAATTGCCCGAATTTTTCAAGTCAAAACAATGTATTATGTTAAAATAGGTCAAGTATGTTCAAGTTCCTAAATCAGGAACAAAAAGGATTTCAACTTTGGAAATAGCTAGATAAGATGCAGTTATTTCAAGGCCTCTTACTCAGCTGGATAACTTTTCTTCTATCCTGTTGAGTTGACGTCCGATATGAGAATCTTTTTTTATTTCCTGTTCCATGGAAGTGATACCTTTTAGCACGGTGGAATGCCTTCTATTCAGGTGTTTCCCAATTTCATTCAGGGAAAGGTTCGTGTACTTCCTCCCCAGGAAAAAAGCGGAATTTCGGGCTACAACTATGTCTTTTTTCCTGCTCTTGGAACTGAGCTTATTTCTGGGGATCTCAAAGGAGTTGCAAATCAAGTCTATCAATTTGTTCATATCGATATTGGATCCGGGTTGTATATAGTTTTTCAATACTTCCCTGACCAAATCCGAAGAGATTTCCTGGTTAAGGACCTTGGATTTCAGGGCTAGATTCTGAATACAACTTTCCAATTGCCGAACATCGTTCTCAATAGTGGAAGCAATTTTGTCAGTGATCTTATCTGTAATATTTATTTGGAATTTTTCCGCCTTTTTTTCTACGACCCTGCGCCTCAGGTCGTAATCCGGAGGTTGGATCGGGGCGAGTAATCCGGAACAAAAGTAGGAGGTCAGTTGACTGTCCACTTTGTTTAAATCCTTGGGCAGAAAAGAACTGCTAAATACCACTTTTTTTCCGTTGGATTCCAGTTCTTTTATCAAGGAGAGCAGTTCTTCCTGCATTTTGGCTTTGCCCTGAAAGAAATGAATATCTTCCAGTAAAAGCATGTCGATATTCTCTCTGAATCGTTTCTTGAACTCGTTGATTTCACCTTTTTTAATAGCCGATATCATTTGATTCGCAAATTGTTCCGAGGAGAGATAGGAAATACAGAGGTGGGATTGGTTCTTTATGCGACAGAGGTAATTTCCGATTGCCTGTAGAAGATGAGTCTTGCCCAGGCCTGCGGAAGAAGACAAGAAAAGAGTCCCGGCCGGAAAGTCGCTTTCGCACAAGCTCTGGCAGGCACTGTATGCCAATTGATTGCAGGAGCCCACAATGAAGTCGTCGAATTTAAAGCGC
>CAJXKR010000259.1 GCA_913055815.1 uncultured Desulfohalobiaceae bacterium
TTCTTCAGTTCTTTTTTCTGTCATCTGTTATCTGTATTCTGTTCTCTGAGCAAGATAGTTAAGGAGGGATGTTTGTGAATACTAAAACAAAACTGATTGCTGCACTAATAGCGATTCTATCTATTCTATCGTGTGTAAAAGGAGCGAATATGGATAATGTAGATGAAAAAGCAAATATAAAAACTTATGAGAAGCAAGGATTCCCATTTTAAAGGCGATTTCAAATTTAAACAGGTGATCAACCATGAAAAAACTCGTTAACAATCCCGGATTGTGTATAACCGGCCTGGGACTGATCACTTCCGTTGGCCAGGATATCAACACGGCTTGTGCTTCTATACAGGACGGGGAGAAAAACCCAACAAACCTTGAGAACTTCTATGTGGATTCGCCAAAGGGGCATGAAGACTGGGAGGACGGTTTTGTAACCGGGCATCCGGTCCTAAAGGGCGACCCTGATCAAACCGAATCCAGGATCTTCACCCTGCTCGACTCTGCCCTGCAGGACCTGTTCAATGCTACCGGCGAGGACAAGGCACTGCTGGAGGGAACTCCCCTTTACGTAGCACTGCCGGAAGAATACAGGACAAAGACCGACCAGGAGCGCCTGCAGGCTCATCTGGCTGAAAACCCTGACCTACTCCCCTTTACCTGCTGGGAAATCGTTCCCTTCTATCACGGCCATGCCGCAATGATCCTTGCCCTGGCCCAAGCCGGTGAAGCGATTGCCGCGGGCCAGTGCGAACGCGCAATTTTAGCCGGGGCGGATTCCCTGATCGGGTTTGAGGACCTTAGCATGTTCAACAAAGCGGACCGGCTGAAGACCGTATTAAACCCGGATGGATTTATGCCGGGTGAAGCGGGCTCGGCTGTGCTTGTGGAAACAACAAAGGCAGCAGAAAACAGAGAAGCGAATATCGGCGCTGTGATTGACCGGATCTCAACTGATCAGGAAGCCGACAATGTCCTTGCTGGCAGCGATGCCACCGGCAATGGACTGGTGAACGTGATATCCGCTTTGAACCGGGATGCGGAGGCTGCAATGGCACCGGACACCATAATCACTGACATGAACGGTGAATTTTACCGGGCCAAGGAACTGGGCAACATTTACTCCCGCACCCTGGGCAGCATGTCCGGAGAACAAAATTTGATCTATCCTGCTAAATCCCTGGGGGACACAGGTGCGGCCTACGCAGGGATTGCACTCTCGATTGCGGTACAGGCATTGGGCGAAGGCTATATAGCCAGTAACAAAGAAGATGGAAACGCACTTGTACTTGCCTCCTCGGACTCGGGGCTAAGAGGAGCGGTCTATATCAGGCCGTATGAAAATCAATGAACATGTCAAGGTAGGCTCACAAGCTCGAAATTACAATCGATTATCCGGGATATGAGCTAACATAATATTTATCGGATACAGCTATAATCATCCATGCCAATACAGTTCACAACAAACAACAAGACACCGTATATAGCCGAAACTATCACTCTACAGGACGAAAGCATTGTCACAATAGTCAAGGCCACCTTCAACTTTTCCACCCAGGGCGAAGTATACACCGCGGAAGAGCAGCAGCAGCTAGTTTTCGGGGACGAATATGTCGGAGAACCCGGAGAATCCAGTATCAAGTACGCCTCTGATATCGTGCCGGGTAAAAAGGGAACCGATATCGCCTTGATCGGCCACGCCTATGCCTCTGAAAAGGCAGCATTTTATGCAGAGACTGCCCTTCGGGTAGAAAATATCCTAAAAAGAGTACACGTAACCGGGGACCGTTTTTGGAAGTGGTCCAGCATGGGAATCTCCCGGAGCCGTCCTCTGCCCTTTGATAAAATCCCCCTGGTTTACGAGCGGGCCTTTGGAGGCAGTGACACCCTGCACAAAAAATCGAAAAAGCACGGCTATTGCTTGGAAAACCTAGTGGGTACCGGATATGTAGCTGCAAAAAGCAAAGAGTGCATCCAGGGCCTTGCACTCCCCAATCTGGAAAACCGCAAGAACGAAATAAAAAACTGGGATGACAAACCCCGGCCTGCTGGATATGGATTTATTGCACCCAACTGGGAGCCCAGGATCCGGTATGCGGGTATAAGCACGGATGATCCCGGCAATCAGGGACAAATGACACAACTAATGGAAAGCCTCGATACCCGCTTTTACAATGCGGCAACACCGGACTTGGTGTCTGAAACCCCTTTAACAGGCACCGAGACAGTGGTTTTGAGCAATCTCAATCCTGAAACCAGCCGGATCAAATTCAACCTGCCGGGTATAAACCTATTCACCTCGTATATATTCCAGGACCGGACTGAAAGGACACAGCCAGTGCTGGACACCCTGGTTATAGAACCGGACGAGAACCTGTTCACCATGGTGTGGAGATCCAAAGTACCGGACACAGACAACCTGAAAAACCTGAAACAGGTCAATATCGATCTTGGAAGTGACAAGTAATTAGTTATAGATTTTAGGTAGTTCCCATCCGGAAATTTTTAATTTCCAGATACGGAAATAGCAGGCTTTCAATTCGGAAATTAAATTTTTTTCGTTTGACAAGGAAATCAAGAAATTATGAGGAGGCGTATCTTAATACATCGACTAATAATTTTGAAGATTGAGGTAGTCAAACTTCAATCTGGCAATTTCCGGATGAAAACTTCTAGGTAGCAAATATTTTAAAAGACATACAATGCGTGGATTTATCTAAGGCTTTACCAAGTCCGACTTCAAGTAAAGAATGATCAATTATGTTAAGAATTTTTTGAAGCAACTTTATTCTAAAAAATTTTAAGATAACCCTCTGAAATTTTTTATTAGGTTTGGTACCACCTCGGAATATTGTTGGACAAAATGCTAAACAGGATGCGTAAAAAAGTTAATCACCTTGGAGCTAGCAAAAGAAAAAAGCCCTTCCACACGACAGTGAAAAGGCTTTTTCTTGTTTATTTTTCAATAAGATCTAGGAATCCAGGATCCTTTTTGCAGTTTCATCGTTTGCATCGGTTACGTGCTTGATCCCGAGTTCATCTGCAGTTTCCCTGTTTCCGGCAACAATATCATTGCGGGTGACATTGTCCAGGTTGAACTTCCTGGCACCTGCCATAAGTTGCTGCAACCCGCAGGAAAGCTTGTCAGACAAGGTCCACAGGGCAATTGCACCGTAAGGGATATTTTTCATTTCGTCCTTGCCCACTCTTTCCTGTACATCGTAGTAGGATGCAAATATTTCCTCAGGAGTACTTCCGATATCTCTAACACTCTTGGGAAGGGAATCCCAGTTGCCATTTACTGCCTCCTTCCTTTCCGGGTGCAGGACACCCTCGATATTTGCGCCCAAAAATCCCGGGATCATGAGGGAACGTCCCATGCAAATCATTTTCACATAGGGAGAACCCAGGGCCAGTCCCTTGAAGATGCTGTCCTCCAATGCAAAACCGCCTGCAAAGGATAGATCCACCACATTCTCGCCTTTGGCCGCCAGCTGACTGGCGTATTCATGGGCCTTTGCATGCAGGTTCACAGAAGGAACACCCCAGCTCTGCATCATGTTCCAGGGGCTCATTCCGGTTCCTCCTCCGGAACCGTCAATGGTCAAGAGATCCATCCCGGCTTCCGAGGCAAACTTTATAGCCATGGCCAGCTCTTCCATGCCGTAAGCACCGGTTTTCAGGGAGAGGCGCTTGAAGCCCAGGCTTCGCAAGTACTCCACCGCCTCGTGGAAATCCTCCCGGACTTGCTCCACTGAATCCAGATTCGTCGCCCCTAGCCTGCTGTGTCGTGCAAAGGACCTGATGGACCCGTGCTTGAATGCTTCCTGGACCTCGGAGCGCTCAGGATCCGGATCAACAATATATCCCCTTTTCTTGAGGAAAAGGGCATAATCCAGGCTGCTCACCTGGATTTCCCCGCCAATATCCTTGGCACCCTGTCCCCATTTGATTTCTATTATGCACTTATTGCCGTAATTTTCTGCAATGTATTCCGCTACCCCGTTGCGTGTATCCTCAACATTCAATTGAACGATTATAGCCCCGTAACCGTCGTAATACTTGAGATAGGTATCTACCCGTCTATCCAACTCGGGTGCCTTGACTACCTTGCCATTACTTATTTCTGCTTCCTTGTCCACTCCTACCACGTTCTCTCCCACCACTATGGGGATACCAGTCAGGGCCCCGCCAATGGCAAAGGAATCCCAATACTTGGATGCAATAAAAGTGGAACCCAATGCCCCTGTCATCATGGGCATTCTGGCCTTGGTCTTTATCTCTTGCCCAAACTCGGAGGAGACATCCACATTGGGGAAGATGCAGTTATCCGGGTCCCTGCTGTCACCTTCTTGCAGTCCGTGGGATCCATAGGCATAGCCCTGTATGCGGAGGGAATTGTAGGAAACCCCAACGTGAGAAGTATTGTTTGCCCCTGCGGTTACTGTCCCGAAATCCCTGGGATAAAGGATTTTCCTTCCCACCAGGCTGGAGAGGAAGGTCTCACACTTGCCTGCGCAGTCTGACCTGCAAAGTGTACACAAGCTTG
>CAJXKR010000260.1 GCA_913055815.1 uncultured Desulfohalobiaceae bacterium
TCAACTAAACACCTGCAACACCACCCCGCAACACACCGGTACGAATATATTGTCGTTTAATCGTTCAGCCGGGACCAACTCCAAGCCCGCGGTGAGCAGTGCTGCCGCCAGTGCAGTATAAAAACCGGATTGAGGGAAAAAGGCCCAGAACAAGAGACAGGCTCCCATACAAGCTGCGGTACCTTCCAGGGACTTGCCAGAGGCCAGCCGAATCCTGCCGAATTTCATTCCCACTATCGCAGCCGCGGCATCGCCCACGATCATAAACGACATGGCAGTGTAGGCTATATAGGCATCGAAAAACAACAGGCAGATGCTGCCGGAAATAAAGTAACTTGTAGAACCGGTAATACCTTTTTTTTCCGCAGACCGAAGGAATCTGCCTGCCACTTTCAAGAAAAGTTGCTGCAGGAAATCCCATCTTGGTCTAAGCAAATCCACGAGTAGTAGCGCAGCAGCTACGGGGACAATCACTGCTATAGCTATATCCCGGGGGAGATAAAGGATGCCGAAGGGAATGACCAGGGCAACCAAGTGCAAAAGCTTGCGCAGGATTTCATTTCTCTTCAGCATGGTCAACTCAAGCTTTCCAGTTTGTCTTGCAAAATTTCTTCCAGCGATAAGCCAGCCTGAACTTCTATCCAACTCCTTGACCCTGGACAAGAATTTTTGAATAATTCTACTCAACTCATTGAACAAATGTCAAAAAAAATATTTGAATTCCGTTCAGGATTTTAATAAAAGAATACACATCTAAACTGAAAACAAATCAGGATGATTGCCCTATGAATGATAATCAAGCATATGACACAGAAAGGTGGAGCGAGCTTGTAAATGCGGCAAAGGATTTTTTTGCAGAACGCCCCTGGGAACTTTTGTTAGACGATATACTTTTCGGGGTGTACGATTCTTTAAAAGGCCAGATACTGTATTGCACAGTCCTGGGAGGATTGGGCGAGGTGTTGGGTTTGGCGGTATATTCAGGCGTGAAAGGCCTGAATAGCTACTACGAGTTACTGTCCGACGATAGTATGGAACTTGATCCTCGTCTCTATCTCGATTCAAAATTGATTTCCTTTGAAGACAGGGATGACTTGACAAACCAGGACTATCAACTACTAAAGCGCCTGGGATTTTCCTTTCGCGGACGCAAACGCTGGCCGCAGTTCAGAAGCTACAGTCCCGGCTATCTGGAAGAACTACCGAACGTACACGAACGTATTGAAATGATCACAGCACTGCAAGGTGCCACTGCATTGATGCAGCTGGAAAAGCAGGCTCAAGTTTCCTGGACCGGCTCCCAAAAAATCCCGGTGATGCATTTCAACCCTGATAAATCCGATTGGAGACTTAACTATCAGGAACCGGAATCGAGCTCGAAAAATCGAACCAATGCCTCTCCTCCGGATGAAATCACCATGCAGCGCCTAAAAAAAAATGCCCGAAAAATAGGTATCTGGGAAGGGTGCCTGTATCCGATGCCGTTCGTGGTAGATCAAGAAGATGGCAGAAGCTACTTCCCGTACATGGGAATATGGGCAGACCATGAATCCGGATCAATCCTGGAATACAAATTCACGGACCCGGATGCCGCTCCACAGGCCTTTCTGGACTCGCTACTTTCAGCGATTGAAACCACTAAAATCATACCGCAAACGATCCTGATCGATCAGGAAGAATGTGAGGACATACTGAACACAGTACGGGACAAGCTCGGACTTACAATAAGGCAATCCGTTGGACTACCTGCCCTGGAAGAAGCTATGCAATCTTTCCAGGAGCAATCTCAAGGAAATCTGGAAGGGTTTGAACTAGAGGATTCTATCACTTCTCGGCAAGAGGAGGACAACGCTACATACAGTTACTGGATCCAGGACGCAATCGCACTGAACAATGACCTGCTAAGAGAATTCAGGGACCATCTTATGGATTCCTGCCTAAACCCGGAAACCATAGAAAACCATCTGGAAATCACCTATATTTTTATCAACGAATACCTGCTATCTGACCCGGAAAACCCTTTCTGGTACGAGCAAGGCATTGACAGCCTGGACCACTTTTTCCAAACCTGGCTACCGCAAAAATTCGACCAACTCAGTGTCAGCAGATTAAAGCGCATGATCGCCGGCTTGAAAAAATTCTACACCTTTTTGTTCCAATACCACTATCTAGATGATCAAGAGTTTGAGGAGATCAAGAAATCCATCCGGAACAACAAGGAAAACTGGATCAAGGGGACTTGATCAACAAAGAGCAGGAGGGGAATTCGATATACTATATTCTAAGTTTTTAATAAAAAAGCTTTAATTTCTTTATGTTATACCACAATCAAGTTCAGCCAATGGCAATATAAAGATAATTTTTAACACTACTGCGAAAGTTTTATATTAACCTTCCGAGATAACTTGGATCTATTTAAGCCTTTGCCGGGTGGTCCACTGTGCGACTTGATTATCCTGCCCTCTTGAGGGCTGGATAAGCATTCAGAGCAAAAGTGGACCACCCGGCAAGGCTTAAAGTTTCGCTGTAGTGTTAAGGGCTGTCTTAAAATTTTCATGTTCAACAACTCAACAGCTAAACTGCTAATCAAGCCTGATAAACCTTGCCGGGTATGTTCTCGAATACTCCCCTGGTATCCAGGATGGGAGCAGCAAGCTCCTCCGGGTTGATTTTCCTGTATTCACTGTGGGCAGTGCACAGGACCACTAGATCGTAGTCACCTTGCAGCGGGCTGGATTCACGTCCGGCAAAACGGGAAAACTTCCTGGAAGGCTTGATCCGGGGTACGAAGGGGTCGTTATAGTAGACCCTGGCACCTTTTTGTTCCAATAGATCCATAATCCGATACGTGGGTGACTCCCGGTCATCGTCAACTTCCGGCTTGTAGGAAAGTCCCAGGACAAGGATATTGCAATCCTTGATCGGCTTGGTGTGCTCGTTCAGGACCTCGGCAGCCCGCTGTACCACAAAATAGGGCATGGAAGTGTTCACTTCCCCCGCCAACTCGATAAACCGGGTGGCAACATCGTATTCCCGCGCTTTCCAGGTCAGGTAAAAGGGATCTATGGGCACGCAATGTCCGCCAAGGCCCGGGCCGGGGTAAAAGGGCATAAACCCGAAGGGTTTGGTGGATGCAGCCCGGATTATCTCGAAGACATCCAGATCCATTCTCATGAAGGTCTGCTTGAGTTCATTCACCAGGGCGATATTAACGCTGCGGAAGATGTTTTCCATGAGCTTGACCGCCTCTGCGGTTTGAGTGGAAGATACCGGGACCACTTGGTCAATCACCTGCTCGTACAGGGTTTGGCCCACCTCCAGGCACGCCCGGGTCTCTCCCCCGCAAATCTTGGGGATGGTCCGGGTGGTATGCGTGCTGCTGCCCGGATCTTCCCTCTCCGGGGAGTAGATCAGGAAAAAATCTTCTCCCACCCGGAACCCCTCCTGCTCTACCCTGGGCAGAAGCTCCTCGTGGGTTGTCCCGGGATAGGTAGTGGATTCCAGGCAAAGCACCTGGCCCGGCCTGAGATAGGGAGCCATGCCCTGCACCGAGTTGATCACATAGGTCAGGTCAGGCTCACGATGATCGTCCAGTGGAGTGGGCACGCAAAAGATGATGGCGTCAGCCTCACTGGCCAGTGCAAAATCCGTGCTCGGGGTAAACAGGCCCTCTTGATGCCATTGCCGGAAAGGCTCGGAGTCCACATGCCTGATATAGCTACGGCCCTGCTTTAAGGCCTCCACCTTTTCCTGGTCCACGTCCAGGCCCAGGACTTGAAAGCCTTGTTCGCAAAAGAGCCTGACCAGGGGAAGCCCAACGTAACCGAGCCCCAGGATGGATATATTGGCGGAACGGTCTGTTATCTTCTTAACAAGTGCTGATTTCATGCTATCTACCTTTGTGTTAAAAGTGAGACATCAAATGCGATCAAAAAAACTGTACACAAACAAAATACTGGTGGGGATCCGTTTCGATTTCCGCGAACATATACGAAGCTAAAGAGTTCGCAGTTTGAGTTTTTTTCGTTAAATAAAAACACTAACCGATCCTCATCGAATCAAGCAATCCTACCTAAATATCATCTTGTTGGCAATTATCATATCCAGGAACCCAGCGGGTCCTGGAAAGGCAGCAGGAATGGACTAAAGGACAATGCCCCTTTACTGAAAAAATCTTTTTGAATACAATAGAACTGTTTTATTCCTTTCACCCTCAATTTACTTTTTTATATCTATTTTTTCTAAAACAAAAACTGGTTTGCAGCAGGGTGAAAACATGTTAATTTGTTTTGCATTCTTAAACAGGAGGAATATATGAGCAATGAACAAAACTACAAGGAACACACCATCCGTATAACTCCCCACAAGGAATACTGTTCAGAATATTCCTTTGTCATAATCAGTCCCAGGGGAGAGGAAATTAAACATGTAAGCAGCGGAGGAGTCACACTGGATAACGCATTGGAAAAGGCAAAACAAATGATCGACTTCGAACTGGAACTACAAGAGGAACAAACATAATACCCCGAGGGCCGCAC